>NZ_JBVVPV010000005.1:135023-189506 GCF_055811735.1 Mesorhizobium sp. WSM4850
CGGGAGCCTCACCCTCGGCAACGATGCGATCCTCGACGATCGAAAGCCGAACCGATTTCGGCGGGGTCAGCGACGCCGTTAGCCGCTTCAGCACGAACTCCGGATCAAGGCTCTGATAGAATTGCCACTGCGAATGAACGCGGGCGGGATCGACCTGCGTTCCGGACAGCAAAGCCTGCGGGTCGGCGGCAAGCGGGTCTCTCAGGCCGGCAATATAGAATTGGCCATCGCGCATCTTTTGTTCGGCAACGATGATGCCCGGCTGGGCACTCAGCCGCGACACATAGGCCTGCCAGCGTTGCCCGGATTGCCAGGAAAGAAAGAACCAACCGCCTGCCGGAATCAAAACCAGCAGGACTGCAGCCACCACCAGCCACGGAAATCCCTGGTTTGAGTCCTCCTGCTTCAGTTCAACGCAGGTCCGCAACTGCGTCTCTATGCCGGCCAACTGCGAACTGTCGCCGTCAAACTGCTCTAAAGCCTGTGAGTATTCATCATGGATGCGAAACAACACATCGCGAACGATTTCATGTAATTCCTCTGGCGGATTTCCCCGGATCACCGCGACCAAGGTCGCAAACGGTCCAACTTCCGACCAAAGACGAAGCTCCCCGAAACGGATAGTGTCCAGGCCGCTCTGTTCTTTCTCGTTAAATGAGTCTTTCACAAAATCTTGGATAGCACTAAGCATCGAAGAAATGAGTTGAGGATCTTCGCTTGTTGCATTATCGGCAGTTACATGCGCTATCAAAATACCGGAATTGCGATTGATGAGAAAGACATGCTCTACGCGATAGACAAGAGAATGCTTAAGAACAACTTCTGAGAAGCTTGCACCCGTTCTCCAAGCTTCAAATCTCCACTTGAGACCATGCCAGGTAAATATATGTCTTAAAGTTTCATTCAGCGACTGAAAGGTCTGATCGATCTTTTCCCCGATCGACTTGCGAATTGCCGGCAGAAACACCGGGTATAATATATCCGTAAGCGTACGCGGGCTCTTCTGGATGGACCGTTGCACGGCCCTCTCGACAGCTGGCGCAAGGGCCTCGCCGAGTTGCACATGAGGCGCACGTGCGGCTGCACTGGGGAGAACACCCCCCACTGCAGACGCAAGCTGCTCAGGTTCGTCGAGCAGGTGCGCAACTCGTGAAAGCTCCGAAATTTCGCGGCCGACCAGCAACTGGCGCAGCGTTTCCATGCGAGGATCGGCGGTTGGAACTCCGTAGAGACGCGCACGATAGTCCGGATCGACGTTCCGGGCAATTTCGACCAAAAGATTAGCCAGAGCCTCGCGATCAATCTCTGGATCGTTCGAAGCTGCTCTTTGAGGAAGGCTGATTGGGTCGACGGTCGACGTCAAGTTCCGATCAACTCACTTTCCAGTTGCGTTCCGAGTTGTGCTTGCTGCCGACGGGATCCTGATTTAGACATTTTGCAACCTCGACAAACAGGCCGGCCAAAAGATTTCGGTCGGTCTTGACGTTGCTGAGATCGGAAAACATTTTCTCAATCAGCATCTGAATGCTTTCATTCTTTTGCTTGATTTCCTCACGCAGCAATTGATCGCTTCGATTTATCCGGTCCGCGACTTCGCGCTCAAGCTCGCTCAATTGATCCGACAACGCGCGCACCTGCTTTTCAAGCGCCTGATTTTGCTCGCGAAGATTCCGGTCAATCTCCTTGTCGGCCTCGGCTCGTGCATCTTTTTCGTTCCGCAATTGCGCCGCGAGCGATTCGACCTGCTTCTTTGCATTCGACTCGTACATTTCAAGATTGCGCTTGGCCTCGGATTCGACATCCTTGAAGCGCTGCAAGAACCGTTCTTCAAGCTTGGAAAAACGGCGGTCGTAGTCCTGCATCTGGTTGCCGAACAGCAGATCACGTATCTTGTCGACACCTACAGCGTCGCCGGAGACGCCGGCCTCGCGGGCCTGGACCCCCATGAAGGCCAGCCCGTTTCCATCTGCATTACCTATCAGATTTTCGTCCGCTTTACTTGCTGAAGCGGTACTCGAAGATTCCTTAGCCATCCTTATGCCCCTTCATTTGAACACCTGCCACAGTGCAAAACTCAAAAACGCCCAAACATGTCAGCAAAATAGCCGACTCGCAAGCCGGAATCTTCTTGCCTTAAGCCAATTCGTGGGTCCCTTTTACATCTCTTGACTAGCGGCAAATGAACGGGTTCCGAGTTACGTCGCTCGCACATCTCTTCGTGATAGCAGGCATAACCGGCTAATCTAATCGACCATTTGACGCAATCTACTATAGAAATGAGTAATACAATGTCAATTTATAGCTACTGGGAACTCAATTAAGTAGCGCATATTCATTAGAAGTATCTAAAATAGCGGGTCTGGCGGTGCACATACTGTCTCGCACCCGGCTGTATACTGCGACGATCAGCTTCCGATGCGGGCCCAACGGTAGAAGGAAGGTCTTGTTTCGCACGGAGAATGGCTGTTCGAGAATGCACCTCGGAATCGAGGCGTTTCGGTCGATAGGAGGGGAGCAATAGTCCCAATCACTGCAGTCATTCACACCAACGCTTCAGTGGGCTTGCATCTATTGCGTCCCGATTGCAAAAGACGTCAGGTTGCCATAGCTATCGCACGATGCCAGGGACCGCAGCTCGTGGTCATGGCGCCGACTCCGGGGATCGACGACATGAGTATGCGGCATGCTTGGCCTTGACGTCCCTCTGCGACAGCTGGCGCCCAAGCTCGGCGGCACGGATGCGAATGCTGCGCCCGGCTTCCAACATCGGTAGCACGACAGGAGCAAGCTCGCTCTGCAGCCAAATGGCGGCGTCGCGGCGGCTCGGAAGCGTTCGCAGGAGAATGTTTGGACGCAGTGTCGCTGAGGACCGTTTCCTTTGGCAGGAAATCGCCGGCTATGTTTCGAGACTCTTGTTCTACCTTCGAACCAGGCGCGGGTAAGACGGCGTGGCGCATAATCCCTTGGTTTCAATCGTGGTTCCTGCGCACAACGCGGAGGTAACGCTGCCGCGCGCACTCGATTGCCTTGTCGATCAGGAAATAGTGGATTGGGAGGCGATCGTCGTCGACGACGTCTCCACGGACGCTACCGCCGCGATCATCGCCGGCTATGTGGAGCACGATGCCCGGTTTCGGACGTTGAGCGCTTCTGCGTATAGCACCGCTGGCGCGCGCAATAGCGGGATTTCGACAGCGCGCGGACGCTGGCTCATGTTCCTGGATGCGGACGATTGGGTGGACGCCGGCTTCCTTGCGAAAATGCTGGCCGCACTTGAAGCCGCGCCCGATGCGGTCACCGCCTATTGCGGTTCCCGGCGCGTGATGCCCGATGGCGAACTCACCCCGTCGAGCATCCCGACGGAGGTTGCGATCCAGCCCTTCGAAACATTCGCGCGCCGTTGCCCCATCCGCACTCACGCGCTGCTCGTCGACCGGAAGACAATTGTCGAGTTGGGCGGCTTCGATGTTTCGTTGCGCACCTGCGAGGACTGGGATCTGTGGCAGCGCCTGGCACGTCTAGGCAAACGTTGGGTGATGGTCGACGAACCGCTCGCTTTCTATCGGACCAGTCCCAACTCGCTCACCCGCAATTCGACACAGATGCTGGCCGATGCGGAAATCGTGATCGCCCGCGGCTTTTCTCCTGATGCCAGGGTCAAAAAGCCAGCATCGGCTCACGCCAATGGTGCGATCGAAACGAACGGCCGCACCGCTTCCGAAGCACTCGCGTGGTTCGCGTTGTGGAACGCCGCGTCGGATTGCGGCAGCGGCCGCCGCTCGATCAGCCCGCAGACCCTGCGCGCGCTCCCGGCAGGACGTAAGTGGGCGCGTGAGATCGCCAAGGTGGCCTTCGATGGCCTTATGGTAGGAAGCCTATCGGTGCCAGCGCAATTGGCTGCCAGATGGGACAGGTTCGGCGGCTCCCTCACCGAGTTGATCACCGAACTCGGCAAGGTCTGGGACGATCCCGTCGCGGGTCGCCGCGTCCAGTATCACCTTGAGGAAATGCTTCTCGACTTCGACGATCTTGCCGCGCCGCGCCGGCTGGCGCGGACGCTTGGAATTCGCGTCGATATTCGAAATCCGACCTCGATCGAAGTTCCGGAAGGAATCGATCAAATTTATGCCTATCTGATGATGGATAGCCAGATCGAGGCTGTCGTGCAGTTCGGCGTACTCGGGAAAGTGACAAGGCGCCATTGGATTGAATTGATCCAGAATGTCGTGGCCGCTGAGCGGCTTGTAGACAGTGCGGCAAGGTTTGCGAGACGATCACCTGTACCGCAACAGGCCGCCGGCGCCGACACGTCAAACACGCTCGCAGCCGAGGCATTGTCAGCCACAGCTGAACGCGGACCCGATCCGGACAGCCACTTTGGCAAACTCGCGCGGTTGGCCGCGGAAGCGCGGAGGCTGGTTCGGTCGAGCGCCGAAGCTGCGGCGCCTCCTGCGGCGCCGCGCCGCGCACGGCCCAGGCACGACATGGATCGCACGTCGTTCTGGAATGGCTATTTCGCGACCGAGGATCCTTGGAACTACGGTTCGTCCTATGAGCAGGAAAAATATGAGCGGCAGCTCGAAATTCTGCCTGCCGGCCCGATCGGACGAGCGCTTGAGCTGGCCTCCGCGGAGGGGCACTTCACGCGGCAGCTGGCGCCGCGAGTGAGCCATTTGACCGCAACCGACATCTCCGCCGTAGCTATCGGGCGAGCGCGCGCGCGATGCAGCGATCAGCCGAATGTCGAGTTCGGCATATTGGACTTTTGCGCGGACACGCTGCCTGGTGAGATGGACCTGATCGTCTGTTCGGAAGTGCTCTACTATCTGGATGATCTCGCCGAGCTGCGGCGCTTCGCCAAAAAAATCGTTGAGGCATTGGCGCCTGGCGGCAGTTTCATCAACGCACACGCATTCGTCTTACGTGACAATGTTGAAAGGACCGGCTTCGACTGGAACACATTCGGTGCACAAGCGATCTCAGAGACGCTGGCACGGACCGAAGGTCTCGTCCTCGATCAATCGATCCAGACCGAGCTCTATCGCGTAGACCGCTTCCGCCGCCAGTCACCGGACGAGGCGGCGACGGAACCGATGATTGATCATGCGCCAATCCGCGCGCGCCTCGAAATCGGGGTCGCGCGAAATATCGTCTGGGGCGGGGCGCGGGCCCTGCGCCGCGACGTTGCGCGTAGCGAGCGGCGGCAGCGTATCCCTGTCCTCATGTATCACAGCGTCGCCGACGAAGGTCCGGCCGCGCTCGCCCGTTTTCGGCTCGCGCCCGCCGCATTCCATGGCCAGATGGCATGGCTGCGCGCCAATGGCTTTCACGCCATCATGTCCGAGCAGCTGGAACGGTTCATCGCCAACCGTCAACCTGTCGCCGGCCGCCCAGTGCTCATCACCTTCGACGACGGCTTCCAGAACTTTGCCGACCATGCCTGGCCGATCTTGCGGGCCAACGACCTGACCGCGGAAGTGTTCCTGGTGACGGACCTGGTGGGGGAAAGTGCACTGTGGGACGCCGACAGCGGCCCGCCGACGCCGCTTATGGACGCCGGCACGGTGCGACGTCTCGCCGCCGAAGGTGCGTTCTTCGGAAGCCATCTGGCGACGCATCGCGCGATCGATGGTCTGTCGAGTTCTGACTTGGCCGCCGAGCTCCTGCGCTCTCGCATGTTCATCGAACGGTGGACCGGTCGGCCAACCACGGCGTTCGCGGCACCCTTCTCTGTCACCGACCGACGGCTTGGCCGGCTGGCCAAGGAGTGCGGCTATCGGATCGGCTTCGGCGGCAGACACGGGCCGGCGGACCTCGATTGCGATCCCATCGACCTTCCGCGCATCGAAATTCGCGGGGATCGCTCACTCGATGACTTTGTTGCCAGGGTCGAGGCGGTGCTCGAAGAGCGGTGAACTTGTCAGTGTCCCGCCCGTTTACCTCGTTCGCTAGTCTATTGGGCGACTTGGGAAACGGCTGACATCAGCTCCTGCGGGTTTGGCGCCCCAAACATGTATCGCCCACCCTCTGGAATCTCGGTGAAGCTCCAGCGGACAATCCCCTGCCGGTCCAGCAGGAACTGACCGACCAGTTGTCCGTGTCCGGTTGCGATCATCTGCTCGTCGGCTTCGGTCAGTTCGTAATGGTCCCTCTTGTTGAGGAGTTCGCTGGCCGCAATAGGATCCATAGGACCAGGCAACTCGCCTGGTATGTCGACCCGCATATCCTTTGCCGCTGCCATCGAGACCGTGTACGGCCAGTTCGTCTCGTTTTCGGTGAATTCGAGATTGGGCAGTCCAAAAGCACGATGTGATGCGCGTTCAGGGTCGGAGGCCGCAAGCAGATTCGGCATCGGGTGGTAGCGGAAATAGAGACGCGCCCGTTCGATCGGCGTGTTGACCACCGTCAGGCTCTCCACGCCCTTTTCGCGCAGCTCCGGATCAAGCCGCGCCTGGGCGGCGATATGGCGCCGGCAAAACGCACAATGCAGACCTCGAAACAGGCCGACCAGCACCGGCTTTTGTCCGCGAAAGTCGTCAAGCGCGATCTTGCCTTCCTGGGTAATGGCGTCGAGTACCACGTTCGGCGCACGGTCGCCCGGTTGAAGCGGTACCAAGTCGCTACGCGCGGACATTTCCAACCTCCGACCCCGGTTAATCGAGAAAAGGCAGCACCACAAGCGCTTCCGGGTCGAGCCCGTGCTGGGCGCATATACCCTGCGCCAGGGAAAAGTAGCGTTCGGCCTCGGCCAGATTGTCGAGGTCGAGATTGAGCGTTGCGAGACCATCATAGCACGGAAACAGCAGTTGGGGTTCGCCCGTTTCGCGGGCTACGTCCAGTGCTTCGTGGAACAAGCCAACCGCTAGTTCCGGATGGCCGTTGCACTGGTGGATCTGCCCAAGCACGATCAACGGCACCGGCAGGTGCTCGCGCTGGTCGAGCGCCCGGTCGATCTCGATGGCCTTCTCGGCAGCAGGCACGCCTTCCGTTGGACAGCGATCCGTGAAAGTACAACAAGCGACCGCCAGATTGGCGAGGAGGCGCGCCTGGAAACCCAAATCACCAATATGGCGCGCCACTTCAAGACCGCGCCGACAGACCTCCATCGCCTGTGCCGGATCGATGGTCGTGTAAAGCACGCCCAGATTGGTGTAGCCGCGGCAGGCCGCGCCCAGCAGACCGGCGGCTTCGGCCAATTCAATGCTACGCTCAACCTGACGCACGGCTTCACGGTTTCGCCCAAGGCGAGCCAGCGCGACAGCCTTGGTATTAAGTGCCTCGGCGGTCACAAGGGTGGCATCACACCTTACCTCGGAGACATGCTCCGTCGTCAGAGAGCGTACGCAATCCAGCGCCGCGTCTGCCCATTTTGCCGCGAGAGCGTGATCTCCGCTACGGAACGCCTGTCGGCCACGTTCTTGCCAGAGATGCGCCTGCTCGATCGGGGCATCCGCTCCATCGAGGAGCGCTGCCGCTTCAGCATAGCGGGATTCTGCTTTGTCCCGCTTGCCGACGTCCCAGAGCAGCCGACCCATCTTTCGCAAAACGCGCGCCGACGCGACACGATTGGCTGACTCGCGGTATGCCTGCAACACCGTTTCGTAGTGGCGGTGCGCGATCTCGCGGCGGCCCATCGGGCCGCTCAAATCGGCAATGCGCTCTGCAATTTCTAGTTTGAGCGGTGTTTGCCCGATCGCGCTCAACGCAGTCAGTGCTCGCTCGTAGAAACGAAGTGCGTCGTCGTTGGCGTATATCATGCGAGCGCGATCGCCCGCCGCCTGCAGGTAATGCGCGCCTCTCTCCCGCTCGGCGCTCTGTGCGAAATGATGACCGAGCACGGTCAAATCCTCGAGCCGTTCCGGCTTGTCGCCGCACAATTGCTCCAAGGCAGCACCGACCCGCCCGTGGATGTCGGTCCGGCGTTGCAGGAGCATGTTCTGGTAGATCACATCCTGCAGCAATGTTTGCGTAAAGCGGTAGCTTTGCGACGAGACCGAGCCTGATCCGGCAATTTCCTCGATGATTTCCGCATCGCAAAGCAGTTCGCAGCCGGCTTCCAGCCGGCCGGGGTCGGACGTCACGGCTTTCAGAACTGTGGCATCGAAGCGCGGGCCGATGACCGCGGCTTCCTGGGCCAACCGGCGCACCTCTTGGGGCAGCCGGTCGACGCGAGCAAGCAACATCGCCTGGATAGTGGCGGGAATGCCGGTTGCGACTTCGCCTGCCGCAGTCCGCCATCGCTGGCCCTCGCGCATCAGTACGCCGCGATCGATAAGGCCGCGGACGATCTCCTCTACAAAGAGGGGGTTGCCACCCGCGCGCTCGAGGATCTGGTCGAGAAGCCCTCCTGCGGAGTTTACCCAGCTTTCGCCGAAAAGCGCCGCCAGCAGGCTGCGACCTTCATCATTGTTGAGCGGCGAAAGCCGGAGCGCTGTGTGACTGACCCGGCTTGAGCCGAGCTGGTCGTTGTCCGGCGCCGGACGATGCGTGACCAGCAACATCAAGCGCGTCCGTTCCAACCTGTCCATCACGAAACGTAGTGCCTCGAGCGACACGGCGTCGGCCCAGTGCAGGTCTTCGACGACAATCAACAGCGGCGACAACGCAAGCCGCCGTTCGATGATTGTGCGGACTGCGTAGAGAATTTGCCGCCGCAGCTGCTCGGGCTCGACATGCTGCAAGGTGGCATCGGGGTCGCCAAGGCCGAGCACATGGTAGAGCAAAGGCATCAGCCGCTTCGCCTCCTCGCCCTCCAGGCCGAGATTCGCAAGCAAGCCTGCGAGCTTCCCCCGCATTTCGTCCCCATTGTCGTTCTGCATCATCCCGGCAGCGCTGCGCACCACTGCGCCCAAGGCGCCAAATGATTGTTCGCCCAGCGGTGAGCACGTGGCCAGCCGCACGGCGACGTTGCGAAAACGATCCTCGTCGCCGACGCGGGCGACGAACTCCTTCACCAGCCGCGATTTCCCGATACCGGCTTCTCCGACGAGGCGGACAAGTTGGGCCGAGCCGCCGCACGCCTGGTCAAGGCTGGCCAGCATTCTATTGAGCTCGGCACCACGACCTATCATCGGCGCACTGAGGCCGAGCACCTCGAGCCCACGTGCTGCACGCGGCGCCGCAAGCGGTGCATCCAGCCGATGGACGAGCACACTGCCAGCCTTGCCGCGAAGCACGACATCACCCAGCGACTCGTAAGAGAAGGCATGCCGGGTCAGCCTGTGAGTGAGCTCGCCTACCAGCACCTCACCCGGTGCGGCCAGCGATTGCAGGCGTTGCGCCGTATTCACTGTGTCGCCGGTCACCGAATAGGATTTGGCCGTGCCGACGCCAAATCCGCCAGTGACGACCGGACCAGTGTTTATGCCGATATGGAGTGACAGAGGCGGGCCGGAGTGGCGGGTGCTTTCGCCGAGCCGCGCCGTCCGGGCGATCATGTCGAGAGCGGCGCGAAGCGCACGTTCCGGATCGTCCTCATGCGCGACTGGCGCACCGAACAAAGCGAGCAGTGCATCGCCGATGAATTTGTCGACGAAACCACCAAAGTTTCGCACGGCCGCCGTCAATTCCTTGAACAGTTCGTTCTGCAGCGCTTGCATGACCTCGGGGTCGAGCTGCTCGCTGAGTGTCGTGAAGCCGCAAAGGTCGGCGAACAGGACCGTTACCGTCCGGCGATCGGCGTCAGAGACGGGATACAGCCCATCTTCGCTTTCGATGTTCGGAAGCAGCGACGGAGTTCGAGAAGGCTGCACAATGGTCCGGCTTGGCGTCGGAGCAGGCCGTTCGACGGCTTTTGCGGGCGCCCCGACGCTTGCCCCACATTTCGGACAGAACTCGAAATCAGGTGCGCAGCGGTAGCCGCAACTGGCGCATGGCACGGGCTGGCGCCTGCCACACCTCGGACAGAAAGCGTAACCGCCCTCAACCTCGAAACCGCAGCCCGAGCAGTCCATCGAACAAGACCTCACTAGGGGCCGTGACGGCGTGCTCTCGCTACGCACTTCACGGCCAAGGTTCACAAGAATGAACCGATAGCCGTCGACCAGCAAGCGGCAGCGCAAATGGGCATCGAGCGATCCGTGTGGGTCCGGTGGCATAGCGCTGCCGATCGAGGCGGAAACCGTCGTCGAAATCCCGAAATGCATCAGCGTCAAGGAAGCGGCCGGATCAGACGCCAGAGGCTCACCGATAGATCGCCGTCGCTTGCGGTTGCGCACCAGAAAATCAACCTGAAGTAGGCTCAGTTCACCTTGATCTCTGCCTGGCCGATCTTGCGCCATCGGGCGTTTTCGCGAACCAGCTTCAGGTCGTCGGTCGCCTCGGCAAACGTCCGCAAACGGTATTGCCGGAGCAGGTCCGGGAAGAGCGCCCCTTCCGGCAGACCGGCAAGCTGCTCGCGGACCGAGATCTTTTCGTCGATGACCCGCATGCCCCAGGCATTTTCCCGAACCTGCAGCTCCGCAGCCAGATCGCGCTCTTCCGGCGCGTTTTCATCTAGCGCAGCCAGCAGGATCGAGTGGAAAAGCGCTACATAACCAATCTGTCTCAGGCCGCCCACAACCCGCACGCGCGGCAATATGGCCAGGACGAGGAACATCAGGAACAAGTTCGGCAGCAGCACGCCGTCCAGCAGCGCCTGCCTGAGATGCGGCCGCTCGAACGGGATGGAAAGACCATGCGGCCTGCCAGGCTCGATCAGGTGCCCGTTCTCGAGGACGAGCTTGCGCACGCGCTCCTCGCGGATACCCCAGAAATAGGCCGTGGCATTGGGCAGGAACCTGCCAAATGGGCTCGAAGCGGCTGCTTGCAAGGCACGTTCGAGACGCTGGCGCCTTGCGGGCTCAAGGAGCAGCCTGGAAACAAGGCTGCCGTCATTTTCCAGATGCCGCGCCATGGCAGCCGCGGCGAGCCGATCATCGATGAAAACCGGCTGGGCCATGCCGGAACGATCCCAATCGGCGACCAGATCCTCGTTGAGGGCTGTCAGCGCATCGGCGGCGGTTCCAAACACCTCGTCCTGGCTGGCAAGCAGTGTGCCCAGCCAGCGGCTGGCATCCGTTTCGTCGCCCACCGCTTCGAGCGCGCGCTTGTTGAGGGTGACGGGACCGGCCACGCAGGCGCTTTTGCGGCACAGTTTGTGGCGCCCCATGCCAAACAGGTTGACCTTGTCGTCACCGACATCGAGCCATCCCGGCCCCTCCCGGCCAATTGTCTCCATGGTCATCGTCGTTCCCATGAAGCTGAAGAAGGCCGACAGCCCGTTTTCGACCGCGCCGAGCCAGGCAAGCAGGAGGGCATCGAAGGTGATCCGGTCCATCAGAAGCAGGCAGTGCAGGCCGGTCTGAATCACCGGTCTGGACTCGAACTCGTCGAGGACCTTGCCGATCTCTTCGGGCTGCATGATCACACCAAGGCGCTGATGCAGGACTTCGCGCAGGATCGAGCGGGCAGCGATCGCCGGGCCCGATGCAGGCCTTGCCACCGGCCGCCACAGATGGCGGGCGTAGTCGGAAACCGGTGCATTCCAGTTCTGCTCGATGTCGCGCACGACTTCCGGGCAGAGCAGCGACAGCACTGCCAGAATTTCCGCCGGAGGCGTAGGGGATGGGTCAAAGACGGCGGTCATTGGTCCCGTCTAGCCGCTTGCCGGGCAAACGCCAAGGGAGACCAGACTTGCTGGATGCGACCGGCCCACACATGGACTGTCAACTCTGATCAAAATGGTGTGAGACGAAATTGACAGGCCAAATAGCGGATCTCAGAACCGCAGCCGGGCCATGCTCAGGAGGTCATGGTACTGGCCGTCGGTAAAACCGGCCTTCACATGTCGGCCTTCGACCTTGAAGCCGTGTCTTGTGTAGAGACGGATGGCCGGTTCGTTGTCGGCATAGACGGTCAATTCGACCCGCTTCAGGGCGCGCCAGTTGTCGGCCACGTCAAGCAGCGCGCCAAGTATGGCAGAGCCGATACCCTTGCCGACAAAGGCATCGTCAAGCCCGATATTGATCTCGCCGATATGCGAACGGCGCGGCGAACCCTGCACGACCAGGCTGCCATGGCCGACGACCTTGCCGTCCAACTCGGCAACGATCCAGGTGGTTTCCTGGCCGGACTTGGCGATGCGCCGCTCCACCTGCTCCACCATCTCGAAGGGCATCCTGAGCGTGCCCCAGCGGAAGCCCGGCATGTTGAAGATAGCGCAAAGCGCCTCCGCATCGCTTAGCCGGACGGACCGGAGCTGCGGCTGGATTTTCTTTGGGGATGGCGAGGTCGTGCTGGTCATGGCTTCCCGGCGAAGGCAATCGGCCCGCCACGATGCACCGGACGTCACCTGAAAATCCAGCCGTCTCTGCAACCTATGATGCCGGTTGCGAGCTAAAATACCGGGAGGCGGCGTAGAGTTTGAAGACGCCGCTGATGCCGATCCAGCCGAAAAGGCCGAGCCAGCACAATGTCCCGGTCGCCGTCCAGTCGACCCGGTGCACCGCAGCGTCGGTGATGACGAGGCCAAGGATGGCAAGCAGGCCAACCAGAAACTGCGCCAGGCCGAGCACCAGCAGTTCCTCGCGCGGCGCGCTTCTCCAGACGAGATATATACCCCCCGCACCGGCCAGGAAGATGGCGCTGTAGACCTGAGCGTGGAAGGCATCGATCGGCCATGGCCAGATGCTGCCGAATGTCAGGGGAAACAGCAACAGGCCGACGCCATAGAGCCCAAGGATCGCCGATTCCACCGGCATGTAGCCGCGCCATACGGGGGTTAAGGTCACGGCTTTTGCAGAAGGACGGGCCCTGGCCCGCCACAGGAACAGCCCGGATACCGCGACCGAAGCGAGATAGACCAAAAACCAGAGCCAGGGCGCTTTGCGCTCGAAGTTGAAATAGCCGAGATTGATGAACGAAGCCACCGACACGATGGCGGTGAAGATGAAGGCCATGACGAGCACGAGCCGGCCGGGTGACCAGCGATTCCAGACCAGCAGCGCCGCCATCACGACCATTTCGGCGGTGTAGAAGCCGCCGAGGAAGCGGGCATTGAATGGCGTGACGGCCCAAGGCCAGCGCGGCTTGACCAGCACAGGCGCGAAAAACAGGCCGGCGCCGACGATCAGGACGATGATGACCACCACGGAGAAAAGGCGCAGGGCCGCAGGAAATGGCGGGTTGTTGGATGTCGGCATGGGAGAAGACCCCAAAGATGAATGCCCCGCCATCCTAGTGCCGCTTGCGGCCAGTGAAATCCGCCGAATGGAAATTGAACTGTCACCAGGCCTATCCATTCGAATGGCCGTACGATGCGTTTCGAAGTAAGATGGAGCGCTCGGACCAAAGACCGGTCCGGTCAACACGCCTCGATGGCGCATTTTCCGGAGCCTGCACGATGAACGAAGCTCAGGATCTGTTCTCGCTTCTGCGGCAATCGACCGGTGTCGATCCGCAGGCAATCGACGCGATCAAGCGAACCATCGCGGAGGGCAAGGACCGCGAACTTTGCCGCATCAATGCGCCAGCCTTCGCCAGCAAGCATGGCCTCGACGAGGAACGCGCCATAAGCGCCTTTCTCCATGCGGCACGGGTAGGCATCTTCGACATTTCCTGGAATGTTCTATGCCCCGGCTGTGGCGGCGTGCTCGACACAAACGCCACGCTGAAAACCCTGCAGAAGGACGAATACACCTGCGCGCTGTGCTCCGAGGGCTATTCGCCGACCCTCGACGAGATGGTCGAGGTGACATTCACCGTCAGTCCCCGCGTGCGCAGGATTGCCGCCCACAATCCACACGAACTGCCCTTGCTGGAATATTACCGCCAGATCTACTGGGCGTCCGGCGTCGATCTGCCGGAAGAGGATTTCGCGAAAAAGATCGAAGCGTTCTCGCTGGAGGATATCGAGCTTGCCCCCGGCGAAAAGGCGGTTCTGCCCATACAGCTTCCGTCTGAATTCGTCATCGTCTTCGAGCCGGTCACCCATTCAGCACAGTTCATCGACGTGAAGGGCGAACCAACAAAAGAGCGCCGAAGCCTCTCTTTGGTCTTCGACCGCGACCATGTCCAGAACCAGACGCTGGAGATGCAACCCGGCCCGTTGCGCATTTCGCTGGAGAACAGGACCGACACACGCGTGCTGCCGACGGTCTTCATCGCCGGCCAGGAATTGCATGGTCTCCTGGGTAAACGCCGGCCCTTCCTGACCGCCAAGCGCCTGCTCACCAACCAGACGTTCCGCGATCTCTATCGCACGGATACGCTCGACATCGACCAGCGCCTGAAAATCACCAGCCTGACCTTCCTGTTCACCGACCTGCGCGGATCGACCGAGCTTTACGAGCGGGTGGGCGATCTTTCGGCCTTCGATCTCGTGCGCGTGCATTTCCAGGTTCTGCACGAGATCGTTGCGGCGGAGGCAGGCGCGGTGGTCAAGACGATCGGTGATGCGGTGATGGCGACCTTCGCGACGCCTGATCGTGCGATTGCTGCGGCCCTCAGGATGCGCGATGCCATGCGTGAGCTCAACGACAAGAGCGGGCGCGAGGATCTGCTGCTCAAGATCGGAGTCCATGCCGGCCCGTGCATCGCCGTGTCCATGAACGAGCGACAGGACTATTTCGGCCAGACGGTCAACATTGCTTCGCGGGTCCAGAACCTTGCCAACGCACAGGCGATCTTCGCCACTCGTGCCGTGGTCGACGACAATCTCACCGCCGATCTGTTGCACAGGAACGCGCTGACGCCCGTGCCCCACGAGGTCTCGCTGCGCGGCATCGAGCGGGAGATAGCAGTATATATGATCCCCTGAAGATTTGGCCCCGAAGATTTGGCCGCCAAATGTTTGGGTCGTCTCGGCCCCTCACACGCGCCTGCAGACAAAATAACGATCGGCGGGCACCGAAGGCGGCGGCTGGAGGCGTTGCAACAGCGGGTGCTCGAGGGGCGTGCCGCTGACCGCGAAGCCGCCGACGCGAAGCAGGCGCGCGATCAGATCGGGAAGCCAGGTAGAGGTCACTGCGTCGCGATCGTCATAGCCGGTGCCGATGTCAGCATGAACGAGAGCCGCGTCGATGCCAATGAACCTCTTCGCCGTCTCGCGTATTTCGCCGAGCACGAAGTCTTCAGCGTCGGGAATTGAGCTGGCGTGTGCGCTAAGTTCACGGTCGAACACCACGATCCGGCGTCCGGGCAGGCGCTCGCGCAGATGGTGGTACGTACGGCCGTTGCCGAGGCCGAGTTCGAGCACCGGCCCTTCCATCTTCGCCACCTCGGGGCAAACCTGATCGAGAATGTCGCGCTGTGCGGTCATCCTGCTGATGAAATTCTCAAGGCGAGTCATATGCGTGTGTGTCCTGAAACCAGCTCAAGAGATCAGCAATGCCCGCGACCAGAGCGGTTCACGGGTGAAACCCGAGGGCGACATGTTAACCGCCGATCGCGTCCCGGCACGTATAGAGGCGAACGATGAACCCTGCAATAACCGAACAGGCTGCGACAGGATCATACCGGGTGGAGCGGGTGGCCCGGCGCGCGGCGGAATAGCGATCTCACTTGTAGGGATCTGCGGCGTCCCGCAGGCCGTCGCCGAGGAAGTTGAACGCCAGGATGACGAGAATGACGGGGAGCATCGGCAAAAGCAGCCATGGATAGAACGCGATGACGCTGACGCTGCGCGCCTCCGTGAGCAGGATGCCCCAGCTGGTTATCGGCGCCCTCAGGCCGAGCCCGAGGAAGCTCAGCGCCGTCTCGCCCAGGATCATGCCGGGTATGGAGATCGTCGCCGTCGCGATCAGATGCGACATGAAGCCGGGAATGAGATGCCGCCCGATGATGCGGCTGCTTCTGGCGCCCATCAATTGCGCAGCCAGAACGTAATCCTCCTCGCGCAACGCTAGAAGCTTCGAACGCACGGCCCGCGCCAATCCGGTCCAGTCGAGTAGCCCGAGGATGACGGTGATGCCGAAATAGATCAGGATCGGACTCCAGGTTATCGGCATGATCGCCGCCAGAGCCAGCCATAGCGGAATGCTGGGGATTGACTGCAGAACTTCGATTATCCGTTGAACGATCAGGTCGAATATACCGCCGTGATAGCCGGCCAGTCCGCCGATGACGATGCCGAGCAGGAAGCTGAAACTGATGCCGACGAGGCCGATTGTCAGTGAAATGCGTGCGCCATAGATGATGCGCGAGAGCACGTCGCGCCCCAGCCTGTCAGTGCCGGCCAGAAAGAGCTGGCCGTTTTCGGCAGGGCAGACAAAATGCCTGTCACCTTCGATCAGGCCCCAGAACCGATAACTATCGCCCTTGCAGAAGAAACGGATCCGCTGAACATCATCTTGATTCTCGATGTAGTTCCGCTTGAGCGTGTCCATATCCAGCGTCATCTGGCGGCCATAAACGAACGGCCCGACGAACTGGCCGTTGTGGAACAGGTGCACCCGCTGCGGCGGCGAATAGATGTAGTCCATGTTGCGCGTGTGCAGATTGTAGGGGGCCAGGAACTCGCAGATCAGTATTCCGAAATAAAGCGCTGCCAGGAATATGCCTGAAATAACGGCAAGCCGGTGCTCCCGGAATTTCCACCACATCAGCCGCAACTGCGACGCCTGAAAGACCTTCGACTGCTCCGGCGTCATCGCCTCGACCGACTCCAGGTCAAAGGGCGCGGTGGAAACGTAGTGTTGCAGCGGAGCACCCGGAGCGGGCAGCGGCGAATGCGTGCTCATTTGGTGCTACCGCCCTGCAAACGAATTCTTGGATCAAGCAGCGCCAGCGCCAGGTCGGAAATCAGGACACCGATGACCGTCAGGAAGGCGAGGAACATGAGGAACGACCCTGCCAGGTACATGTCCTGGCTTTGCAGCGCCTTGATCAGCATCGGCCCGGTCGTTTCCAAAGACAGCACGATCGCCGTGATTTCGGCGCCGGAGATGATGGCCGGCAGGATAGAGCCGATATCGGAAATGAAGAAATTGAGCGCCATGCGCAGCGGATATTTGACCAGCGCCTTGAACGGATGAAGTCCCTTGGCGCGCGCGGTCACGACATATTGCTTGTGTAGCTCGTCGAGAAGATTGGCGCGCAGCCGCCGGATCATGCTTGCCGTGCCCCCGGTGCCGATGATCAAGACCGGAATCCAGAGATGGGCGAGGATCGACTTCGCCTTGGCCCAGCTCATCGGCTCGCCGAGATATTGCTGGTCCATGAGATGGCCGATGGATGTGCCGAACCAGATGTTGGCGAAATACATCAGGATCAGCGCCAGCATGAAGTTCGGAATGGCAAGGCCGAGAAGGCCGAAGAGAGTCAGGCCGTAGTCGCCCCAGCTGTATTGATGCGTGGCGGAGTACATGCCGATCGGAAAGGCGATGAGCCAGGTGAAGATGATCGTGACGAAGGAAACCAGCACCGTCAGCCACATTCGGTCCCCGACGACGTCGCGGACCGGCAGCTCATATTCGAAGGAATAGCCAAAATCGCCGCGCAACATCCCGCCGACCCAGTAGAAGTAGCGAATGACCGGTGGCTGGTCGAAACCATAGTCCTTGCGCATCATCTCGATGCGATCGGAATCCACCGCTTCGCCCTGAGCCCGAAGCTCGGCAACATAGCTGTCGAAATAGTCGCCGGGTGGAAGTTCGATGATCGTGAACACCAGTGCCGATATGACCAGCAGCGTTGGAACCATCACGGCAATGCGCCAGACAAAATATCGAAGCACGCTCAGGACTCTCCAAGCCAGAATGTATCCGGCATGTAGACACCGAAATAGGCGGTCGGGTCGTAGCCGTAGAGCGCCTTGTCAGGCAGATTGCGCAGCCGCGAGGACACCAGAACCGGCTGATGCGTTCCGTTCACGGTGCCGATCGAAAACACCTGATCGGTGTAGATCGACAGCATTGAATTCCAGATTTCGGCACGCTCCGTGGCTTCGGTCGATGCCTTCCAGCGCTTGAGCAAAGACATCAGCTCGACCACAGGCGGAAGATCGGGCGCCTCACCGACCTTGCCATGAGACAAGTGGTGAGCACCCCAGAGCGGCCATTGCAGCTGGTCGTCCATAGTTGGGGCCAACTGGTACGGGTTCATGTCGGCGGTCGGCACGCCATTGTCGATGCCCGACCACATCGACATCATGATCTGGCCGCCAAGCGCGCGGCTGCGGAAGATATCGCGCTGCGAAGTCCGGATGAACAGGGCGATCCCGATCATGCGCCAGTGATCGGTGATGAGTTCGAGCGCGTCGGTTTCCAGCGTGCTTTCGCCGGCCGTCTCCACTATGATCTGCGCTGGGCGTCCGTCGGGAAGTATCCGCAGGCCGTCATCGTCACGCGTCTGAAGCCCGGCCTCGTCGAGCAGGGCATTGGCCTGGTCGGGATCATGGGCGACCCAGGCTTTCGCGAATTCCGGCCGGTAGAGCGGGCTCTCCGGCAGGACCGTATCGGCACTTTCCTGCCCCAGTCCGTAGAACACGGCCAAATTGATCTCGCGCCTATCCACAGCGAGCGAAAGGGCGCGGCGCACGCGAACGTCACGAAGAAGGCCACGCCACACCTGGTCGGCACAATTCAGATTGGGCAGCAGCGCCAGCCGCGAACCCTGTGTGCGTTTCCAGAGATGCATCTTCACCGGGTAGCGCTTCTCCGCATCCTTCAGGAAGGAGTAGTCGGTGAAGTCAATTCCCATGCTTTGCAGGTCGCTCTCGCCCGCACCGGTCTTGGCGGAAATGATCGCCGGCGAGCTGACATTCATGACAATCCGGTCAACATAGGGCATTTGCCGGCCATTCTCGTCGATTCGATGAAAGAACGGGTTGCGCTCGAAGACGAATTGCTCGGCCGGGGGCTTGGTCCGGTTCCGCCATGGATCGAGCGTCGGCAGTTCCGGGTTCTCCGGGCGATACTGCCGCGACATGCGGATATGCAGGAGCGTCCATTTCTTGGCCCGGTTCTCCTTCATCAGGCCGGCGAGCCGAAATGGATCCTGATATTTCTTGTGGAACTGCTTGAGATAGGTGGCCGGCAGAACCAGCGATAGCGGCGAAGCAGCAGCAAGCTTGGGCAGGAAGTCGGGATTGGGCGCATCCCAACTATAGCGGACCGTCGACGGATCGACGATCTCGAAGCGTGGCGGCTTGGCGTTCGCCAGCAGGGCGGGGGCAAGCCCGCCTTGCGAAAGCTCATCGTTCAGCCAGACATCTTCCCAGCAATAGCGAAAATCCTCCGGCGTCAGCAGGCTACCGTCAGACCATTTATGGCCTTCCCGAATCTTGAATGTGAAGACGCGATCATCCGCTACGTCGAAACTTTCGAGAATGTCGGCTTGCAAGTTGAGCTTTTCGTCATAGCCGACCAGGCGAGCATACCCGTAGATCGTCATCATCCGGATATCTTTCTGGCTGCCGATGATCGTGCGCAGCGTGCCGCCATACTGGCCGGGCTGCCGGCCCATCGCGGCGAGGTTCAACGCGCGCGGGCTCTTGGGCAAGCGTTCGGCGAGTGCCGGCAGCGCCTTGGCCTTCAGCTGCGGCTGAAGAAATTCCGGCTCCAGATCGCCGGCGCGCGACGTGCCCGGCAGAAATGCCGAAGCCATAAGTCCAAGGACGGTGCGCCGGCTGATCAATGGCGTAACTCGCTGACATCGGCCGTACGCCGGGCCAGCACGAGGTGGCCGCCGCCAAGGTCGAGCGGCGACAGCATATCCTTGTCGCTCTCGTCGCGGAATTGCGGTCCCCATGCGCTGGTGTCGGAAGCGCCGTCGAGCTTCAGCGTTTTGAAGTCCATCGGCCTGTCGAGATCGGGGAAAGGTACTGCGGCGACCAGTGAGCGCGTGTAGGGGTGGACCGGTTTCCTAAGCAGAATTTCGCGCGGCGCGAGCTCGACGATACGGCCGCCGCACATCACCGCGATGCGGTCTGCCATGTAGTCCACCACCGCCAGGTTGTGGGATATGAACAGGTAGGTCAGGCCCAGTTCCTTCTGCAGGTCCTTCAGAAGGTTCAGGATCTGCGCCTGGACGGAGACATCGAGTGCCGAAACCGGCTCGTCGCAGATCAGGAGTTCAGGCCCCAGCGCCAACGCGCGCGCGATGCCGATACGCTGACGCTGCCCGCCAGAGAAACTGTGCGGATAACGCTTTATGAAGCGCGGATCGAGCCCGATTGCCTGCATCAGGCTCTTGACCGTGACGAGTCGGGACGCGGCATTGCCACGTTGATGGATTTCCAGCGGCTCGCTCAAGATGTTCTCCACCGTCATGCGAGGTGAAAGCGACGAAACCGGGTCCTGGAAGACCATCTGGATTTTCGCGCGCAGCATGCGCAGGGCGTCTCCCTCGGCTTCCAGGACGTCGATCGGACCATCGCTGCCGTTGAAGATCACAGAGCCGCCGCTTGGTGTGACAGCCCGCATGAGGATCTTGCTGACGGTGGTTTTGCCGGAGCCGCTTTCGCCGACAAGACCCAGACACTCACCCCGCCTGATATCGAAGCTCACGCCGTCGACGGCGCGAACAGAGGTTTGATGATCTCCGCCGAACCATCCGGACTTGCGGATGGTGAAGGTCTTTGTCAGATCCCTGACCGACAGCAGGATGTCGTCCGGCCCCTTCGATGCCGGCGCCGTCTGCTTGCCGAGCAGGTTCCCGACATTCACCGGCACCTCGCGGAGCGCCTTTAGCCTTTCGCCAGGCTTCAGGTCGAAATGCGGAACGGCTGCCATCAGGCCCTTCAGGTAAGGGTGGCCTGGCCGGCGGAATATCGCCTCGACAGGTCCCGCTTCCATGATTTCGCCATGGTACATGACCACCACCTCGTCGGCGACATTGGCGACCACGCCAAGGTCGTGCGTGATCAGCAGCATCGCCATGTTCAGCTTGGCCTGAAGCCCGCGCAGCAATTGCAGGATTTGCGCCTGGATGGTGACGTCCAACGCCGTTGTCGGCTCGTCGGCGATCAACAGGGCGGGCCGGCAGATAAGCGCCATGGCGATCATGGCGCGTTGACGCAATCCTCCCGAAAGTTCAAACGGATACATATCATAGGCGCGCTTGGGGTTGGGAAAGCCGACAAGGTCGAGCATTTCCTCGGCACGCGCCTTGCGCTCCGCCCGCGCCATGGGCGTATGAATCTGCAGGGATTCGCTGACCTGATTGCCGACCGTGTGCAGCGGCGACAGTGATGTCATCGGCTCCTGAAAGATCTTGCCGATGCGGCTGCCTCTCAACGCCCGGATTTCGGGTCCGTCACGCGGCATCTGCAGGATATCCTGCGTCGTGCCGGGCTTTTCAGGATCGGAAAACAGGATACGGCCGCGAACATGGGCTGTGTTCGGCAAAATGCCCATCACTGCCTGGCTGAGAACCGATTTTCCGGAACCGGACTCGCCCACAAGCGCAGTGACCTTGCCGGGCAAGACGCGAAGATTTGCACGTCTGACGGCATGCAACGGTCCGCCGATAATGGCAAAAGAGATGCCAACATCCTCGATCCGCAGCAGATCAACACCCGAATTCATTCTCACACCAGCCCCACTCTGGCAGCCCGCCGGGCGGCGGGCCCAGAAAGCGAGACTAACGCATTGGCAGCGCAGAGCAACTTGGATTCGAAATCGGTCGCCAGTTCCCTGGCGGAACCGGCGACCGGACTGCATCCGAAAGGCGTTCGGATCAGATCGTGGCGGTTACTGGAGCTTCCTCGGGTCGGCCGCCGACAGCCGCGCGGCATCGCGATGAAGCAGCATGACCTGCTCGGCGTCGGATATTCGGTCGTGAATCGGCTCCAGCGCACCGTCCTCATCGAGTGCGAGAGCACCCGACAGATCGGGTGAAAGCACCGTCAGCTTCTGCTTGATGCCCGCCAGTTCCTCGTTGCCGAGCGTCAGCCAGCTGTTGGCGCCGCAATAGCCGGCGAAGTCTTTGCTGGCGAGAACGCTGTGGGGATATTTCTTGGTCAGGGTCTGGAGGCGCTGGACCTCGTTTACAGCCGAGCCGAAGACAGAGAATGTTAGCCGGTCGGTAAGCCCGACATTGCCGAACATCACATTGCCGACATGCAGGCCAATGCCAAATTTTATGTCCCCCAATCCCTGCTCCTTTCTGCGCAGATTGAGCTCCATCATGCGCGCCGTGGCCTTGTGCGCTGCCGCAAGAGCAGCCTGGCAGGCGATCTCGGACTGCGAGCGGTGCCTTTCGCAAGGGTAGACGGCAATGAAGCCATCCCCCAGGAAACTCATGATCTGCCCGCCTCTGCGATTGAAAGGTGCAGCAATGGCATCGAAAAACTGGTTCAGCGTATCGATGTAAATTTCGCGGCCGGAAGTTTCGGCAAGCCTTGTCGACCCGCGCATATCGGCCATGACCAGTGCGGCCCGGATTGTGTCGCCCTCGCCGCGCTTGATCTGGCCGTCCAGCACGCGCCTGCCGGCGTCGCCGCCGAGATAAGTGGTCATCATGTTGTCGGCCAGCTTGGTGAGCACCGCCATCTTCGTTGCGATAGCGAGATGGTTCTGGATGCGCAGCAGCGCTGAAATCATGTTGTCGCTGAAGCCTGCAGCGCTGTCGGTGGACCAGGATCCCATCATGCCCTGACTGGTATTGCCGTTGAAGGGATGGACGAAAGCCATGTAATCGGTCACGCCCATAAGCCGGAGATCATCGAAAACAGGAAATTCCGACGGCATCGACGGGTCGAGCCGGCGCCGCAGATGGTCGAGCTTGTTGCTGAGCAGATGGTAGTATGGGCTGGTCAGGAATCTGTCAGAATGAACGCCGTCCTCTTTGCGGAAGCCTTCCACTTCCATGCCTTGGCCGCGAAGCCAGGTGAAGCCAAGCGCGTCATAAAGCGGATGAAGCATCGAAAAGCTCAAATGCACCCGCTTCAGCGGCAGGCCGGCAGCAGCCAGCCGTTCACAAAAGCCCTTTACCAATGTTTCCAAGGCGTCGCCCGCCAGCGCCGATTGGGTCAGCCAATCGGCAACCTTGTCCATGAGAATGGTGGAAATTTCTGCTTGCGCTGTGCTCATGCTATCTTGAGACCCGTCGAAGACGAGCCATTCTCCATTGATCCGCCATAACACGCTCCGCTAACGACCCCAGAGACAAGACCCCCGAAGTCAATGAAGCCGGCTTGGGGCAAAAGCCGGCGAAGGGGCATTATGTGGCGAGGCTGCCGGCGGAGTTCAATCACGATCCTGACATCAGGCAAAAAACTCGCCAGCCCAGACGCCGTCAGGCCTTCACCACCGTCTCTCGGGCTAGCCCGAGGCGGCCAAAAACATTGCGTGTGTCGACGATCAGAAGAGCGTGATCAGCGATCGCCTGATAGTCAATCGCGTCGTGGTCGGTTGCAATGACGACAGCATCGAAATCCTTCAATGCCGCCTCGGTCAATTCGACCGAGCGCCGCCCCTTGATCGTCATATGCTCCCGTGTGGTCGGGATCTCGGTAACATGCGGATCGTGAAATTCCGCCTTGCCGCCCCATTCCTCGATGAGTTCAATGAGCCGCAATGAGGGGCTCTCGCGGATGTCGGGCACATTCTTCTTGTAGGCGAGCCCGATGATGAGAATGCGCGAGCGGCTGAGCGCCTTGCCGCAGCGCCGGTCCAGCGCCTTCGCCAGTTCATCGACCACATGACGCGGCATGGCCGTGTTGATCTCTGCCGCCAGCTCGATGAAGCGGGTCGGCATTTCGTATTCGCGCGCCTTCCACGTCAGGTAGAAGGGATCGATCGGAACGCAGTGCCCGCCGAGTCCGGGGCCAGGATAAAAAGGCATGTAGCCGAAGGGCTTGCTCTTTGCCGCCTCGATCACCTCCCAGATGTCGATGCCCATCGCACCGAGCACGACCTTCAACTCGTTGACCAGGGCTATGTTGACCGAGCGGAAGATGTTTTCCGTCAGCTTGACCGCCTCGGCGGTCGCCGTGGTGGAAACCGGAACGACGGTCTTGACCACGCCCTGGTAGAAAGCCTGCACGAGTATCGCCGCTTCAATGCCGTCGCCTGCCACGACCTTGGGGATCGTCGCGACTTCAAAGCTGCGGTTGCCGGGATCCTCGCGTTCGGGCGAGAAACCGAGGAAGAAGTCTATCTTCGACTGCAAGCCGGTTTCTTCCAGTATCGGCTTGATCACGTCGTCGGTGGTGCCGGGATAGGTGGTCGATTCCAGCACGATCAGCTGGCCGAGACGCAAATGCTTCGCCACGGTGCCTGCCGTGTTCCTGACAAAGGAGAGGTCCGGCTCACGGTTTTTCGTCAGCGGTGTCGGAACGCAGATGATGATGACATCGCAGACGGCCAGTTCGGCAAAATCCGCAGTGCCGCGGAACCGTCCGCTCGCCACCTGGCCGGCAAGGGCTGTCGACGACACCGCCTCAATGTAGGATTGGCCGTTGTTCAGGCTCTCGACCTTCTGGGCTTCGATGTCGAAGCCGGAAACCGGGAAGCCGGCGCGTGCGATCGCAACTGCCAGCGGCAACCCGACATAGCCCAGCCCAATCACGCCGACTTGCGCGGTGCGCGTCGAAATCAGGTTCAGAAGACGGTCATATGTCGATCGTGAGGCGTCCAAAAATCTGCTTTCCGTCAATTCGGACAGGCCGTCCGTGCCCATGGCGAGGCTCACCTGGTTGCCCAAGAACCCGAGGCATATTGCGGAAAATCGATTTCCGCAAGCTGCCGTCAGACCGGCACCTTCGCCTTCAGGCTTGCGGCGGCCATCGCATAGCCGCCGGCGGCGCCATCGATGAAATGAACGTGATCGCGCTGCAGCGGCGAGGCGACGAGGCATGTCATCAAGGCCGATTTCTGGCGGTGCAGGCCATAGTTGCAGATGCCCGCCTCTTCCGCCTGTTTCAGCCGGTTCTCGATCCGTTGCAACACGTCCGCGTCAACGTCGATAGTCATCTTCAAGCCGTCGTCGAACTTCCGGAAATCCGAATTGCTGGCCACGTCGCGTTTGTAGATCTTCGGATCGAAGCTGCCGATCGTCCAGCCATATCTATCGGTGACAGCCGTAAGCGTCAGCTGGAACAATATCCACAGCTTGGACAGCCACCGCCATCCTGCCGGCGCCATGGCCCGCGCCTCGATATCGAGGCCGGCGGGCGAAAAACTGTAGGCCGGACCGTTCACCGGCAACGGGTGGCCATCGCGTTCCTGCCCCCCGGCAAGGGCGATGATGTCGGAAGCCAAAGACTGAAAACCGCGCAAGTCGCGCGACGGCCTCGGGATGGCTATGATCGAGACGATTTCGCCGTGCCGGGCGTCGATCGGGTTCCAGCGGCAGGAGAGGCCGGTAAGATCCGGCCGTGTGCCGGCTGGCGCAGGACCGATGCGGTAGCGCCCCGCTTTCATCTCGGCTTCCGCCCAACTGCCGCCACCGCCCGCAAACATGGCATAGAAGACCGCTTCGGAGGCCCGGAACCTCGCCACGCGAACGTCGAGGCCTTGCGCTCTTATATCCTCTATCGGCACGATTGCGGCACGCAAGGTCAGGTCCAGTTCGTCCGCCACCCATCTCTGGACAGCGGCCAGCGCGTTGCGGGTGATCTCCAGTGCCGAGCCGGGAAACGCCACGAGCGCGCCGTCGCCGCCGAAGACAAAGGGAAGATCTCGCCGACCCAGCGCATTGAGCAGCGCCGAGATAACGCTGGCGCCGGCCATATTGACGGTTTTATAGCGCCCAGCGTCGATCGCCTTGGTCGAGCCGACGATGTCGGCGGTGGCCAGCGCCCAGCCATCCGGGAGAGGCCGATAGTTATCGATATCGGCAACGCTTTCGAACCTTGCGAAGACCGGCAAAGAAGCGACAAACGGATCGGACGCTGCAGCTGTTTCCATGAGCATCAGATACCACATTCCACTGCTTGAAAGTGAGTCGATCATGCTTCGAAATTGACTTGCGCAGGCTTTCCGATGATAGGGTCCGACGATGCGAATTGCCTTCTACGCGCCGCTGAAGTCGCCCAATCATCCCGTTGCCTCCGGCGACCGCCAGATGGCACGGACGCTGGTCAAGGCGCTGGAGCATGCAGGGCATAGCGTCGAACTGGCATCCGAATTGCGCTTCTATCTACGCGAACCGGTTCCGAAAAGTTTCGATGCGCTCAAGATCGAAGCCCGAGAGGAAGCCGCGCGGCTGACAAAGCTTTGGGATCGTGACGGCAAGCCCGATCTCTGGTTCTGCTATCATCCCTATTACAAGGCGCCCGACCTGATCGGACCCGAACTGGCGTCGGCCTTTGCTATCCCCTGTGTGACAGCGGAAGCCTCCTATTCAAGGCGGCGCAACGCCGGTTTGTGGGCCGACACGCAGGCGTTGGTGGCGCGAGCCGTCGAACAGGCAGCGCTGAACATCTGCTTCACGCAAAGGGATCGTCAGGGACTGGCTGATGCGATTCCCGACGCCGCTCTCGGTCTGCTTTCGCCCTTCATCGACACATCGGCCTTCTGGGAAATGCCGGCACGGGGTTGTCCGACGCGCCTCGTTACCGTCGCCATGATGCGCCCGGGCGACAAAGTCGAAAGCTATCGCATGCTGGCGCAGGCGCTCGGTCCGATCGGCCACCTGCCCTGGACCATGTCCGTCGTCGGGGATGGGCCTGCCCGTGACGAGGTCAAAGCGCAATTCGCCGGCTTGCCCGCCGACCGTATCGTATGGCTTGGCGCGATTGAGCCGGCCGCCGTGCCGGATGTCCTCTACAGTGGGGGAATTTACGTCTGGCCGGGTTACGGCGAGGCCTATGGCGTTGCCTATCTTGAAGCACAGGCCGCCGGCCTTCCGGTGGTGGCTCAGGACATCGCCGGCGTGCCGGAGGTCGTGCGGGATGGCCAGACCGGGTTTCTCACCCCGCCGGGCGATGTGGCGGCGTTCGCTTCTGCCATTGAAAGGCTTCTCACCCGTAACGACGAAAGAACCATCATGGCCGCGGAAGCCAGACGTTTCATCCTCGAAGAACGCTCCCTCGGTGTTGCAGCGGGGCGTCTGGCCGAACTTCTTGCGAAGATCCCGGTTTCATGACATCCGATCGGATCTGGCAGCCCTTGGTGGAAGAACTGGCGTGCCGGCAACGGGCGGACCGTAAGGCAGAGTTCTGGCTCCGCGACGATGACGCCGTGGATCCGACGCCTGCGCTTGATCGGCTGCTCGACCTCACCGGTGAATTCGCAGTTCCGGTCACTCTGGCCGTCATTCCGGCCCTGACTGATGAGAAGCTTGTCGTCCGGCTTGACGAGGCGCCGCATGCCGCGGTCGCGATCCATGGCTGGGCGCACCGAAATCATGCGCCCGAGAACCAGAAAAAGCAGGAGCTCGGCGCGCATCGGCCACGCGAGGCGGTGCTCGATGATCTGGCTCGCGGGCTGTCGCATATAACCGGCCTGCACGGCTCACGTGCCGTTCCGATGCTGGTGCCACCCTGGAACAGGATCGACGCCGGCTTGGTACCCAACCTTGGATCGATAGGATTTGCGGCATTGTCGGTCTATGGGCCGCCGAAGCCGGCTCCACTGGCGGTCATCAACAGCAATGTCGACATCATGGATTGGCATGGCACGCGCGGCTGCCGAGATCATGGCCTATTGGTTCAGGCTATCATCGCGCAATTGCAGCGTGCACTCGGCGGCGGCGAACCGGTCGGCCTGCTCACCCACCATCTCGTACATGATGAATCGGTTTGGCTGTTCCTCGAACGGCTGTTCACAGTCACCGCACAGACTGAAGCGTGCGCATGGCTTCCGATCGGGACATTGATCGGGCGCAGCGCCAGTAGAGGAAAATAGCTCAGCGCTTTTTGTGCAACGAGCCCGGAAATTGGAGCGTCTGGCCATCCCGAGCGGCAAAAGCGCCGGCAAACCTGTCTTTGGCCAGTTGCTCGATCTCGTCCAGTTGCTCGTCGGTGCGTGTCGGATCGTGGTGAAACAGCGCAAGCCGCCGCGCACCGGCCGCCTCACAGAGCTTGACGCCCTGTTGCCACGTCGAATGCCCGTTACCGCGGCGGCGTTTCATTTCCTGGTCGGTGTAGGTGCAATCGTAAATGACGAGGTCGGCATCTTCGATCAGGGCGAGCACCGCCTGATCGAGTTTGTCCGGCTCGTGCTCAGTGTCTGTGATCACCGCCACGACCCGGCCGCCCCATTCGACCCGGTAGCCTATGCAGCCGCCCGGATGGATAAGACTGCCGGTTCGGACCACCACCCCTTCGCGCGGGCGAAGCACGTCTCCGGATACGAAATCGCGGCAGTCGAGGCTTGCCTTGCAGATCTCCAGTTTCACCGGAAACCACGGCGGCCGCATGAACTCATCGACCATCTGCCGGGTCGTCATGCGTCCTGCAAGATGCCCGGACCAAAGCGTAAGCTTGACGCTCCGGTCATAGATCGGCGCAAAAAACGGCAGCCCGATGATGTGATCGTAATGGCAATGGGTGAAAAACAGGTCGAAATCGGTCACGCCTGACGCCCGAAGTGCGGCGCCGGCAGGCCGTAGGCCAGAGCCCGCGTCGAATAGAAGCGTATGCTTGCCGCATCGCATCTCAATGCAGCTCGTGTTGCCGCCATAGCGAGAGAATTCTGGCCCTGATACCGGAGTGCTGCCGCGCACGCCCCAAAACCTGACCAGGAAAACTTCGTAGTCCATGCTACCCCTTCCCAGTCCCCGTCGCCCATCGTAGCCAAACAACTGCTGCTAGGCGAGACAGGTTTTCTCCGGGGTAACCTTCTCAGCAAGAGGCCAGTGCCATCGCGACGGCGAGGATCGAGCGCACGTCATCCGTTATTTGGTGCTTCGTGCGTCGATCAGATCCGCGGTCGTATGGCTTAGGCGATCGGCAAGAACCCGCAATATCTCGATGGTCATTTCCGGGAACTCCCTCATAAGCCTCAGGAAATGATCCTTGCGGATCCTCAAGACTTCCAGCGGACTTGCCGCTCTGACGGTGGCGGTGCGAGAGCTGTTGCACAATATGGCGATCTCGCCAACAATCGAATTTGGCTCCAGTTCGGCAACTTTTATCGGTCCGCTGTCGGAATCGACCAGAATATCCGCCCTGCCTGAAAGGATGACATAGGCGGCGTCTCCCTCGTCGCCCTGCCGGAAAAGGATCTGGCCGGCGCTGTAGCTCACACGATCGGATGTGAACGCAAGCAGCTTGAGCTTTGTCGGGTCGATGGCAGAGAACAAGGGAACGCGTTGCAGCATTGCAACTTCATCCTTGAGCAGCATTGTCGCAAACCTTCCCAAAATTCGCGTTTGCCAGACTAGAGCAATGGACGCCCAGATGGAATGAATTCTGTTTCCGGGATGGCGAGACGAACCGCGCGAAAGGTGGCGAGCCCGATGTCGTGCGATCGGGCGATGCCACCTGGCAATGGCGTCCGCCAACCGGAAACTCGAAGAGCCGGATGAATCTGCGGCAAACCCTTCGGGTTTCGGCGGGATGTGGCCTCGCTGCGCCCGTCGTCGAATCCCTTGACCTTGCAGTAAATTCCCACCGGCAGAATGATCGCATCTGAATGTCCGCTGCTCTATGACAACAGTCCCTTGAATGTACCGTTCCCTGCCAAAAGTGTCTCGGGTGTTCCGTCTTCCACCAATTTACCCGAATCGAAGACGATAACGCGATCGAACATTATCGCCATCGCCGGATTCGTCACGACCCACACAATTGCCGGCGAATGGCCGTCGCGCCTGGCTTCCTCGAGCACGTTCCGCAGCACCTTGTCCTGCATGCGCTGGTCGAGCGCCGACAGCGGCCGGTTGAGAATGAGAAAATCAGGACGCTTGAGCAGGGCCCGGGCAACATCGAGTTTCTGTCGCTGCCCGCTGGTCAGCCGCCTGCCGCTGGAGCCGACGTTGAAGTCCAGGCCGACATCCAGAAGTTCGGCATAAAGCCCAAGTTCGTCAAGAATGTCATAGACGATGGAGCGTATGCGATCCGGCGCGTCGGGATGGTTGTTGCCCACACGCCCGAACAGGACATTATCCATGACGGTGGCCGCGGCAATGTATTTGGCGGGATCATACCGTTCGATGGCATTCTGCAGCTCGGGCGGCAGGTTTTCATAGAACAGGTTGCGTGCAGCGACGATCTTGCTCATCAGTTCGTCGCTCAGCAGGCCGAAGCGGTGCCGGGGCTCGATATAGGCAAAGCTCAAGGTGACGATCATGGCGCGGTCGGTCTCCGAAACCGCCTCGTGGGGACGGTTCTTGAGCCGTTGCAGCAAGGTTTCGTAGGTGGGTATCTCCTCGGCGCTCATGAAGGCAAGTTGCTGGAAGAACGGGTGATCGGGCGGCAGGTCGGCAAACAGCTCGATCGCCTGTTCGGCGATCTCCATGCCCATTTCGTAGAGCGTGCGGTCGAGGCCGGCTTGCCTCAGAACAGAAGCAAAATAGGGATTGGCCGCCAGAGCCCTGTCGGCCAGTTCGGGGCCGGCGGCAGCGCCGAAGAGCAGGTTTTGGCCGATCGTTGCTTCCTTGTTGTAGGCGCCCGGTTCGAAAGGAACCACCAGTCCGCTCAGCCCTTCGTGTTCCAGCCGGGCTCGCAGCGCCGCACGCAGTTCGACGATCCGCCGGGCAAGCTCGCTGTGACGCGTGAGATCGGCTGAAGAGCGCAAGCCAAGATCCAGGATATCGCGCGATAGAACAACCGCGTCGAGTACCCGGCGCACGGCTTCAAAGAGGTCGTGCGGGCCGGTAGCGCCGGCGGAAACATAGTTGATCCAGTCGCTGTGGATATCAAGATCCGGATTGCCCGACAGGCGCGCCTCATGCATGTTCCAGCGGTGCTGGTCTGCCGCAGCATCGTCATAAGGCACCGATGTCAGCGGCGCATGCTTCAGCCCGTAGAGCAGGTTATCGCGTAGGCTTGCCTGGAACAGGAAAACATCCGACGAGGCATAGGACATGCGCCGGCCGGTCACTGCTTCGGGGAGTTCAAGCAAGTCGTCGGCGCCCGAAGCGACCCTTCCGCTGTCCGGCCAGTTCAGCCTTGCGAAGGCTTCTGCAAGCGCCTCGGCTCCACCTGTTGCGGTACTGAGCAGCGCCACCGTCTCACCCGGCTTGATCTTGAGGGAGACACGGTCGAGGAGCATTGCACCGCCATCATCTGCTATCGACAGACCGATCGCCGACAGGGGCTTGGTCATCGGATCGGGATCGTCGATCGTCAATGCCCCGATCCTCGGCGCAATGAGCCGATCGACGGTGAATTGTTCAACGACCTGCTGATATTTGACCTGGACATCCTGCCGCGCCTGATCCCAGTCGATCAGTTCCTTCATCGGTCCGGGCAGGTCCTTGTAGGCGCCGATCACGGCCACGAGCTGACCGACGTCCAGCCGCCCCTGGATGACCAGATATCCGCCGATCATGTAAAACAGAAAGGGCGTGAGCTGCGCGAGAAAATTGTTCAGAAACTTCACCATGAATTTCCATTGGTAAAGATCGAAGCGGATCTTGAAGATGAGCCCGAGCCGGGCAGCTATGTCGGCGCGCTCGTAGTTTGATGTGTCGTGGACGTGTACCGCGCCGATGCCGTCGACGATTTCGCCAACCCGGCCCGAAAGCGCGCGCGCCGTCAACTGCCGTTCGCGCCCGAGCACGATCAGCCGCCGCCGCATTCGCGGGATGAGCACGATCTGGACCGCCACGATCCCGGCCGCGATCATTCCGAGCCAGAAATTCTGGACCACGATGAACAGCATGGCCGTCAGCGCCTGGCCGCCGAGCAGCACCGGCTGCACGAAGGCATCGCCGATGAAGCCGCCCAGCGGCTCCACCTCGTCCTTCACCATGGTCGCCACTTCGGCGGATTTCACCCGCTTGAAGTAAAACGGCGGAAACCGCAGCACACGATCGACCAGATCGAAGCGGATACGCCGCAGCATGCGTTCGCCGAGGCGGCCCTTGTAGGTGTTGATATAGAATTTGAACAGGCCGTTGATGACGACCAGCAAGAGGAACACAAGGCTCAGCGCAAACAGCGTCGCCACGCGGTCGAGCTGAAAACCGGAGAAGAACTGGACCTCTCCGATGAACGGCAGGTTATAGTGCAGCCTCATGAATGGCTGGGTCGCGCCCGGTTGCTCGAACCCGCTACCTTGGATCGGGCCGTTGATGATCAGCTTCGGCAGGTCGAAGGACATGAAATACGGGATCATCGAAAGCACGACGATCATCAATATCCAGAGCTGCTGCTTCTTGGTGTGCGTCCAGATATAGCGGGCTAGGCTGGGTTCCATATGCGGCTGTGGACCCTTCAGTTGGAACGATGCAGGATGTAAAAGCACCTGCCGGCGAATGGCGTGTCGGCAATTTCTTCGTCACCAAGGACAAGCTCGAAGCTGCAGCGCACGGAAATTGTCCTGCGCTCAACGATGGAAGGAACCTGCGACGCGGCGCGATCCAGTTCCGGCGCATGGTCGATGACAACGACATGGGCATTGCTGATCATCGAAGAAGGCGGCTGGCCAAACGGTTCGCGGCTTCGGTAGGGTTTCGGCGAATAGCCGAGCAGCACGAAGCCGCAGCTGAGCGGCTGGTGCTGGCGAATGGACGCCGATGGTCCGGACAGATGCAACAGGCTCTCTCCGGCACCGGGCAATGGCGAAGCGGCTTGCAGCATAATCACGTCCGCGAATCAACAGCCTTCCGGGAGGCAAGATTGCGTTGTGTCGCCCGAAATCCCAACCTACAAGACGAATATGATGGATGTCACGCAACCACGCAATGCCGGCATGGACTGGCACGAGCAAGCCTTTGACCTGACGCGGGGAATTGCTGCCTATGTCAAGTGCCCCCTGGTGGCAGGGCTGGCGCGCGTCATCACCAGGCATCCGAACGCCGATATCGCCAACGCCTTCAACCACAAGCAGGTCGCCTGCAAGATGTGGGCGCTCGACAGGCTGTTCGAAAGCTGCGGCGGCCGGTTCGGGCGCATATGGGTTCTGGGTGGATGGTACGGCGTATTGCCGGCTATGCTTTTTAACGACGCTCGCTTCGACATCGCGGCGGTCGATAGCATCGACATCGATCCCGAAGTCGCGCCGGTCGCCCGGACCCTCAACCGGGAAGCCGGCGACCGTTTCCGGGCGCTGACGGCAGATATGTACGCACTCGACTATGCGGCCGGGCGGCCCGACCTGATCGTCAATACGAGCTGCGAACACATAGCCGATCTGCGCGCCTGGCTTGCTCTGCTTCCGCGGGGCACGACTGTACTGCTGCAATCGAACGATTATTTCAGCGAGCCGACGCACATCAACTGCGTGGCTTCGCTTGCAGCCTTCGAAGCAATGGCGGCGTTACGGGAGGTGCGGTTCTCCGGCGAACTGCCGACAAAAAATTATACGCGCTTTATGCTGATTGGAACTGTTTGACGCATTTCGCCCGGTTTGGGACAACGACATGCATAAACGAGGAGTTGAAGCGCGTCGCACGAACCTCGCCAGACGCGACGCGCGTTAGCATCTATCCTCTGTTTTGATCATGAACTTCTCCGAAACCGGACCCCATTTTTAGGGACCATGTTCGATACCGATGGCGCAGAATTTGCGCCGAGCGACGCGCGCCTTCCAGATCGAGACGATGCGCGGCTGGCGTCGGTCCCGCAAGCGCCTGTTCGATCGCTTGCGCCAAACCTTCAGGCGTTAGGTCCATCTCCATCAGCACCGTTGCAAGGCCGAGTTCTTCGAGCATCAGGGTGCGAACCGTCTGTTCGGTTTCCCCGCCGGCTGCAAATGGAACGAGCAGTGAGCGACAACCCGCGCGCAGGACATCGCAGACCGTGTTGTAACCCGCCTGCGAGACCGACAGGCGGGCGCCGGTCAGCAGGCTGGCGAAATCCTCGCGGAACCGGAATATGGACAGGACCGGCGAGGCATCGCGTGCGATCGCGTCAAACTCGTCTTTCGGCAGGTTGGGGCCGGTGATCAAACACCATTTCCAAGCGTTGTTGGCATTCCGCGCCGCTGCGATGGTGGAGCTGACAAGGCTCTTTCCGGCAGCCCCGCCGCCAACCGACACCAGAACGTCGAAGCGCTCGGGGGCCGCGGGCGATGGCGGCGCGGCAACGAGCCCTGTGTAGGTGACCTCGGCCTTGATCGCCCCAGCCAGTGGAAATGTCTTGTCGATGGTTGCGAAAGCCGGATCGCCATGGACCATGACAAGGTCGAAATGCCTGTTGACCAGATCGACCGTTTCCTCGTTTCGGCCCGGCTTGACGCGCTCCTGAAGGATATCACGGACGGACGTCGCCAGCAGCGGTCTGGGCGACGTCGCGTCGATGGCCTCGATCAGCGGCAGGAGTTCGAAACGCATCTGCCGGCGTCCAAATGGAAACGCCTCGACAATGACGATATCAGGCCTGCAATCCCGGAAGGCCTGCAGCAGCATCTCTGAACGCCATCTCTTGAAATCATCGTCGATGGGTTTGCCCTGCAGGTCGACAAGTCCGGAAAATCCTTCATCACCGGAGGTGACAGGTGGCAGGGCTACAGATTTCACACCCACTCCCGGAAACCCCGCGATCGGCGCTCCGCCGGTCACGACCGTTACGTCAAACCCGTCATCGACCAGAGCCGCCGCAATGCGGCTGGCGCGCGCGAGATGGCCGATACCGAGCAGGTGCTGGACATAGAAGAAAGCGCGCAGCCGCTTCATTCGGCGGCCCGCCACTCCCGCTCGAACAGTTCCTTGAGCTGTCCAATGCTTGCCAAATGATCGAAATTACCGCGCACGCGCCGCTCTGCGGCGTCGCCGAGGCGGGCGCGCAGCACGGGATCCCGGATCAGGCGCTCCAGCGCCTGCGCCAGGGCAATTGGGTTTTCCGTCGGAACCAGCAGCCCGGTTTCATCCGGCGATAGAAGCTCCGGCACGCCGGAAATATCGGTCGACACGCAGGCAAGCCGCTGGCTAGCCGCCTCCACCAGAACATTCGGCAGACCGTCCCGGTCGCCATTTGCGGTGATCCTGCAGGCCAGGGCGAAGATGTCGGCGCAGCGGTAGTGATCAAGCACCTCCTCCTGCGCAAGCGCGCCTTTCCAAAAGACGCGGCCATCCAGGCCGAGCTTTTGCGCCAGCGCCTTGAACCGTTCCAGTTCCTCGCCGCCGCCGACATGCTCGAAACGCCACGCCAAATCACTAGGCAAGAGGGCAAGGGCCTCCAGCAACGTATCGTAACCTTTCTTTTCAACGGCGCGCCCCACACTCAGAATGATAACCGGTTGGTCCGGCGCCGAGCCGTCATGCTGTTTTCGCGCCTCGCCGAAACTGCCGAAGCGATCAAGGTCGAGCCCATGATAGCTCAGATGCACAGACGCGTTGCCGTTAGCGAGTTTTTTCAGACGGTCGAAGCCGGTTTTCGTGCAAGTTACCGTCCAGCGGGCCGAGGAAAGCTTGCCAGCCAGATCCCAGTCCGCCGAAGTCCAGATGTCCTTGGCATGGGCCGAGCAACTCCAGGGCAGGCCACGAAGCTGGCTGGCATAGCGCGTCACCGATGCCGGTGTATGCGCGAAATGTGCGTGCAGCCAGCCCGCGTCTTCCGGCCATTCGGCCGCCAGCACGAGCGCTTGCCCGAAGCGGCGCGCGCGATTGCGCGTAAAGTCGCGGCCGAGGTCGATAGCCAGCGATCCGAGCGCGCGCCAGAAGCCCGGCCGAAGCAGATAAGCAAACAGGGAGCGAACCACGCGCAGCGGCTCTTCATGCAGATATTCCGGCAGATAATGGACGGGCGCTTTGATCTCGTCATGCACGGGGTGGCGTTTTGCGTCGGTCGGCCGCCTGAGCGCGAAGAGTATCAGGTCGAACCCCGCACGCTCCAGTCCGAGCAGTTCCTGCGCGATGAAGGTTTCCGACAGCCGCGGATAGCCCTTCAGAACCACGACGATCTTGCGATGTTGCAACTCAGATCATGCCTTCAATGACCGAAAGGTGATGGCCGCCCCGCCGGTCGAGCAGTTCCGAGACGATTTCAGAAATGTGAGGCAGCCCCTCCAGCGTCAGATGCGGATGGCTCTGCGATGGGCCGGGCCGGGCCGGCAGCACCTCCAGCGCATTGGCAAACCGCTGGGAATCCTCGGCTTCTTCCGGCAAAAGCATCTCAATGAGGCCGAGTTCGGCTGCGCGCCGTGCTCGAATCAGTTGTTCCTCGCGGGGCTTGACGCGCGGCACGATCAGCGCCGGCTTGTCGAAAGACAGTATCTCGCAATAGGTGTTGTAACCGCCCATCGCCACGACCGCCTTGGCGCCGGCAATGAGATCTTCCATGCGGTTGTCGAACTCGATGATCTTGATATAGGGGATCTTGGCCCCCTTCTTGAGCAGCTTGTTGCGCTTGCGCGCCGGCATGTAAGGCCCAAGCACGATCAGCGCCCTATGCTGCAATTGCGGATCCTGCTGATAGGCATCGATGACACTGTGGATCAGGTCGCCGCCGTCACCGCCGCCACCGGTGGTAACGAGGATATAATCGCCGTCGGGCCGGTGGCCGGGCAACTCGTTCTTCTGCAGGCTCCGTTGCAGGAAACCGACGAACTTCATCTTTGCCCTGACAGCCGGCGGCACGTCCAAACCGATCAGCGGATCGTAGAAATCCGGCGGACCATAGACCCAGACCTTGTCGTAGAACAGGCCTATCTTGCGCATCACATCCCTGTGTGCCCACTCTGCTTCGAGCAGATGCGGCGCGTCCATCACCTCGCGCAGGCCGAGCACGAGCGTGGTGCCCCGCGTCTTGAGGTAGGACAGCGTGTCCTCGATCTCACCGCGCAGGCCAAGCGGTTCCTTGTCGACGATGAAGATATCCGGCCGGAAGGTCTCGGCTGTGTGGCGGATGATCGACTGGCGCATCCTTAGCGTCTCATGCAGATCGATATCCTTTTCCAGCGAGGTGTATTCGCCGTTGCGCAACTTGATGACGCTGGGGATCTTCACGAAGTCGACACGGGCGCGGTAGTCGAAGGCGCCAGCGATAGTCGCACCCGAAATGATAAGCACCTGAAGTCCGCGGAAATCCTCGACCAGCGAATGCGCGATCGTCCGGCAGCGCTGCAAGTGGCCGAGCCCGAACGTGTCGTGGCTGTACATGAGAATTCGAGCATTTTGTACGTGCTGGGTCATTGTTGAACGTCTTTTGGAATTCTCGCCTGAGGACCGTGGACGACCCCGCACGAAACCATCCTCGCGGGTCTGCCGACCTGTTTTGGAACATGACGGCGCAATTATCAATTACCCAAGAGGGTCCATATGCAGAAGCCAGGAAGCTGCGTCTGCTCAGCTGCCACGCTGGTCCAGAGAACCTGCATCATTTTCTAGCCTTGATCATCTCGGATTGGCAGCGACGATTCGGATAAGGCGGCGTTGGCGGAAATAGACGTTTCCAAGGTTGGGGTCGAGCGTTCGAATCGCTTCATCCGCTCCAAGTTCTCTCAAGGGAATCAAGCTATTGAGAGGCGTCTTTCGGGACGCTTTTTGCTTACAAGGCCAGCTTTGCCGCCTCCTGAAAGCCGATGTCCGAGTGACCAGGTTGACGGTCTCTCTCGCGCTAAAAGCAGCAATCAAAGGATGACAGGTCAGCGCTATTTGTCATCTGTCCAAAATCTGCCCCTGCTGATAACCGGCGCTTGCATACATGCCAGTGGTTCTGAATTCTGTCGGACTGACGCCGAAGCCACGTCGGAATACCTTGGCGAAGTAGTTGGGATCTTCGAAGCCGCACATGCCGGAAATATCCTTCACCGGAAGGTCGGCGGACATGGTCAGTAGCTTTGCGGCGCGGTCGAGGCGTCTGTTGAGGACGAACTCAGCCGGAGGAATACCTTCATGCGCCGCGAACACACGCGAGAAATGCGCGCGACTGAGACCGGAAAGCCGCGCCAGCTCATCGACCGGCAACGGCAGATGCAGATGCGCACCGATATAGTCAGTCACCTGACGCACTACCGAATTCTCCGCCACATCATTTCCGTGCAGTTCGAACACGTCGTCATAGAGTGCCATGGCCGCCTCATAGGAAATTGCCGAGGCGCGTGCCGGCGTTGAGCCGTCGCCTTTGACCAGCCGGTAGGCGCAGTCGGCCAGATTATCGACGGTCGCTGCCCGCAGGCTGAACACCGGTCCTTTCGTTGCCAGGACCTCTCTATGGATGCGCAACGCTTCCGCCCCATGCATCGATATCCAGAAAAACTCCCAGCGCCCGCCCTTTTCGACCCAGTAGCGGTGCGAATTCGGAACAACCAACAGCATCGTCTCGCCCGGAGCGATGCGGTAGGACCTGGTTCCGTAACGCAGGTTTCCGGTGCCGCTGATGGTGTGCTGTATCACTGTGAACGGCGTCTGCCCGCGCCTGCGGCCATCCCAGCTGTAGCCGGCATCCGTTCTCACGTCGTAGCCGGTGCTCGTCGGCATGGTGTGCAATCGCTGCCGAGCGCGCGGCAGGGAAATCATTTTCATCACCGGTCCAAGGTCGACGAGTTTTTGCAGCACAAAATTACCCTACAAAGCACATCTACGCCCTACCGGAGGGGCGTGATCTTACGCATATTGACCAAAAAACAAAAGAGATGAGGATGAAACCCCGGTTGCACGCCGCTTGGTTGCGTGTCTTCCGAATAACACGCCTGGACTGGATTTCTACGAACCGCTTTTACCTATCGGTCCAATCCGCTTGCGGAGAAGGTTCGAATGAGCAGATTTAAGATCGCAATCATTGGCGCGGGCAGCGTCGGTTTCACCAAGAAGCTGTTCACGGACATTTTGTGTGTCCCGGAGCTGCGCGACATCGAGTTCGCACTGACCGACATCAGCGAGCACAATCTCAAGATGATCGAGTCAATTCTCCTGCGGATCGTCAAGTCGAGTCAGCTTCCTGCACGGGTGACCGCGACGACGGACCGCCGCAAGGCGATCGAGGGCGCGCGCTACATCATTAGCTGTGTGCGCGTCGGAGGTCTCGCCGCCTATGCCGACGATATCCGCATCCCCTTGAAATACGGCGTCGACCAGTGCGTCGGCGATACAATCTGCGCCGGTGGCATTCTCTACGGCCAGCGCAACATCCCGGTCATTTTGGATTTCTGCAAGGACATTCGCGAATTGGCCGAGCCAGGCGCCAAATTCCTGAACTATGCCAACCCGATGGCGATGAACACCTGGGCGGCGATCGAATTCGGCAAGGTCGATACGGTCGGTCTCTGCCATGGGGTCCAGCATGGGGCCGAGCAGATTGCCGAGATCCTCGGTGCCGGGGAAGGCGAGCTCGACTATGTCTGCTCCGGCATCAACCACCAGACCTGGTTCGTCGACGTTCGCGTCAAGGGCCGCAAGATCGGCAGGGATGAGCTCGTCGCCGCCTTCGAGGCGCATCCGGTCTTCTCGCGGCAGGAGAAACTCAGGATTGACGTGTTGAAGCGCTTCGGCGTCTATTCGACCGAAAGTAACGGCCACCTGTCGGAATATCTACCCTGGTATCGCAAACGGCCTGAGGAGACTGCCAAGTGGATCGATATGTCGGACTGGATCCACGGCGAAACCGGCGGTTATCTGCGCTATTCGACCGAAACCCGGAACTGGTTCGAAACCGAGTTCCCGCAATTCCTCGAAGATGCAGGAAAGCCCTTCGATCCCGGGCGCCGCTCGAACGAGCACGCCAGCCACATACTGGAGGCGCTCGAGACCGGTCGGGTCTATCGCGGTCACTTCAACGTCAAGAACGAAGGCGTCATCACCAATCTTCCGTCCGATGCAATCATCGAATCGCCTGGTTTCGTCGATCGCTTCGGCATCAACATGGTGGCCGGCGTCACGCTTCCGGAAGCCTGCGCCGCGACCTGCATTTCGTCGATTAATGTCCAGCGCATGTCCGTCCACGCGGCAATCTCCGGCGACATCGACCTCCTGAAACTGGCCGTGCTGCACGATCCGCTGGTTGGCGCCATCTGCACGCCGGAAGAGGTCTGGCAGATGGTCGACGAGATGGTTGTGGCGCAAGCGCAATGGCTGCCGCAATTCGCCCATGCGATCGACAGCGCCAAGGAGCGGCTGAGCCGCGCGACGGTAAAAACGCGGGAATGGAAGGGCGTTGCCCGCCGCGAGGTTCGCTCGATCGAAGAGATCAGGGCCGAAAAGGACGCATTGCGCGCGGCCGGCTGAGACATTGGTTGCGATAAGCCAATGTTCCGGAAAACCGGGCGGCCAGGATCGTGCCTCGGCGAATGCGCTCGGGCAGCACGGCACTGTCATCCGAGAAAGCGGAATACCGCTTCTGAGAAAGCGGAATACCGCTTCTGAGAAAGCGGAATACCGCTTCTGAGAAAGCGGAATACCGCTTCGATCGAATGCTTGTAGGAGGAGAGCCATGCCATCGCGGCAGGCCCGAAGCATAAGGGAGAGACCAGGACAATGAACAATTTTGGCCGCATGAAAACCGCCGCCGCGCTCCTGTTTGGTGTATCGGCGTTCGCGATCCAGGCCGTGGCCTCCGAGCCGACGATCGTGCCGGAACAGCCGCCGTTTCCGGCGCAAGGCAAGATCAATTACGTGCCGCGCGATTCAATTCTGGAATTCAAGGCGCTATCCGAATATCGCGAGCCGGAGTGGGTCACCGAAAAATTCGTCAAGACCGGGAAACTGCCTCCGTTGGCCGAGCGGCTGCCGAAGGAGCCGATGGTCTTCAAGACAGGCAACATGCCCGACGGGATAGGCGTCTATGGCGACACTATGCGCCACGTCATCGGCGGCCGGCCGGAAGGCTGGAACTACAGTGCCGGGCAGACGCAAGGCTGGGGCGGCATTGACATTGCGATGTTCGAATGCCTGACGCGCACCGCGCCGCTCTTCCAGGTCGATGCCAAAGACGTCGAGCCGCTGCCCAATCTTGCCCGGAGCTGGGAGTGGTCGGAAGACGGCCACACACTGACGATGAAGTTGATCGAAGGCGCAAAGTGGTCCGACGGAGATCCCTTCGACGCCGATGACGTGATGTTCTATTGGGACGACAATGTCGTCGATCCGAACGTCTCGCCGCTGAACGGTGCAACACCGGAAACGTTCGGAGAAGGCACCACCCTGAAGGCGGTAGACAAATATACGATCGAATGGACTTTTAAGGACGCGTTCCCGCGCCAGCATCTCTATGCGATGGCCTATGGAACCTTCTGCCTTGGCCCCTCGCACATTTTGAAGACCAAGCATCCGAAATATGTGGGCACCACCTACGACGAGTACAAGAACGGCTTTCCGCCGGAATACTTGAATATGCCCGTCATGGGCGCCTGGGTGCCTATCGAATACCGTTCGGACGACGTCATCGTGCTTCGCCGCAATCCTTACTATTGGAAGGTGGACGAAGAGGGAAATCAGCTGCCCTATCTCAACGAACTGCACTACAAGCTTTCGACCTGGGCCGATCGTGACGTGCAGGCGATCGCCGGGTCCGGCGATATCTCGAACCTGGAGCAACCTGAAAATTTCGTGGAATCGCTGAAGCGCGCCGCACAGGAAACGGCTCCCGCGCGGCTGGCCTTTGGCGCCCGGCTGATCGGCTACAATCTGCGCATGAACTTTTCAGCCAATGGCTGGGGCGAGCCGGACGAGCGGGCGCAGGCCGTACGCGAGCTCAACCGCAACGTCGATTTCCGTAAGGCCGTGACCATGGCCATCGATCGCAAGAAACTCGGCGAATCCCTCGTCAAAGGACCCTTCACCGCGATCTATCCCGGCGGCATTTCCTCTGGCACGAGCTTTTACGACCGCGCCTCGACGGTGTACTACCTGTTCGATCTGGAAGGCGCCAAGGCGCTGCTGGAGAAGGTCGGGTTGAAGGACACGGACGGCAACGGCGCCGTCAACTTTCCGGCCGGTACAGCTGGCGGCTCGGACGTACAGATCGTGCTTCTGGTGAATTCCGACTACAGCACCGATCGCAATCTCGCGGAAGGTCTGGTCGGCCAGATGGAACAGCTTGGCCTCAAGGTCGTGCTCAACACAATCGATGGCGCGAAGCGCGACGCAACCCAGTATGCCGGGCGCTTCGACTGGCTTGTTCGCCGCAACGAGCAGGAACAGACCTCAGTTGTGCAGAACACGACCCAGCTTGCCCCGACCGGTCCGCGCACGAGTTGGCATCACAGGGCAGGAACGGACGGCACGGTCGATCTGATGCCGTTCGAACAGGAACTCGTGGACGTCGTCAACAAGTTCATCTCCAGCAACGACAATGACGAGCGTGCTGATCTGATGAAGCAGTTCCAGAAGGTCTCGACGACGAATCTCGATACGATCGGCCTGACAGAATATCCGGGTGCGCTCATCATCAACAAGCGCTTTTCCAACATTCCGGAAGGCGTGCCGATCTTCATGTTCAATTGGGCGGAGGACACGATCATCCGTGAACGGGTCTTCGTCGCTGCCGACAAGCAGGGCGACTACGAGCTGTTCCCCGAGCAGCTTCCGGGCAAGCCCGGTGAAGGCGGTCCGATCAACTGACCGCAGTCGATTTCCCCTCCGGCGAGCATCCGCCGGAGGGGAGGTTGCGAATTGAACCGTGGAGATACCGCGCCTCGTGAAGGAGCAGATCGCCACGAGCCACAAGAGAAGCAAACACGATCATGTTCAGATTTCTGCTTGTGCGTATCGCCTCGGCGATTCCTGTCCTCTTCGTCCTGAGCGTCGTGACGTTCGCGATCATCCAGGCCCCGCCGGGCGACTACAGCGACTATGTGCGCTCGCAACTGATCAACCAGGGTGGCGCATCCTTCGAAAAGGCCGACGCCCAGGCGCAGGCCTACAAGATCGCGCATGGCCTCGATAAGCCCTTGCCCCTCCAGTACGTCAACTGGATCACGGGCATCGTCACCCGCGGCGATTTCGGCCACAGTCTCTTCTACAACAAGCCTGTCGCCGATGTGGTCGGTGAACGTTTGCCCCGTACGCTGGCGCTGGCGCTCGTCTGCCATGTCCTGGCTTCGGTGATCGGCATCACCTTCGGCGTTTTGGCGGCAACCCGGCAATATTCCTGGGTGGACAGCCTGCTGTCGGGCATCTCGTTTCTCGGCATGACGATACCGCGATTCCTGATGGCGCTGATTATCGTCTATATCCTGGTGTTCCACTTCAATGTCACTGAGATCAACAGTTTCCATTCCGCTCGCTACGGCGGGGCGCCCTGGTCGTGGGGCAAGTTCGTCGACCTGGTCAAGCATGTCTGGCCGGTCATCGCGATCGCCACTTTGGGCGGGCTCGCCTACAACATGCGCGTCATGCGGGGCAATCTTCTCGATACGCTGAACGCCCAATATGTCGAAACGGCTCGGGCCAAGGGCCTGAGCGAGGGCGCGGTGGTCATGCGCCACGCCGTGCCGAACGCGCTGCATCCGCTCGTCATGTATCAGGGCGTCGTGCTGCCCTACATGCTGACCGGCGAGATCGAGACCGCGATCATCTTCGCCCTGCCTACGGTCGGCCCGGCCATCGTCGGCTCGATGTGGGTCGGCGACGTCTATGTCACGGCGACCTTCATGCTGGTTCTGTCGGTGACGCTGATCGTCGGCAACATCATCGCCGACATGCTGCTCGCGGCACTTGACCCGCGCGTTCGTCTTGGGGGAGGGGCCGACGCATGAAAGCCGACGTCCAATCCGTAGTCTGCGCCTCCGTGCCGCCGGCCAAAGGCAACGGCAATGAAACCTATACCGCGCTTGTCTGGCGCCGTCTGAAGCGATCCTGGACCGGCATGATAGGGCTGATCCTTGTCTGCCTCCTGATGATCATGACGATTTTCGCGGAGTTCTTCGCACCCGTCGATCCGAAGCTTACCGGCGTCGGTTTCGCGCCGCCGCAGACAATCAGCATGACGGATCGGGAGGGGAACTTCGTCTTTCCGCCGCGCAGCTATCCGATTCGTGAAACAGATGAATTCGACCCCGTCACGTTCCAGCCGATCGTCGGCCCCGACTACGATAACCCGCAGACGCTCGGCTTTTTTGTCAAGGGGTTCGGCTACAGGCTATTCGGACTGATCCCGGCGCAGCGGCATTTCTTCGGCGCCACCGACGGAAGCCCGGTCAATTTCCTCGGCACCGACAAGTTCGGCCGCGATGTGCTGTCGCGCATCATCTACGGCTCGCGCATTTCGCTGATGATCGCCCTGACCGTGGTGTTCATCATCACGGTAGTCGGCACGACGGTCGGCATGGTGTCCGGATATTTCGGCGGAAGGTTCGACGCATGGGTGCAGCGCTTCGTCGAACTGGTGCTCGCTTTTCCGCAACTGCCGCTCTATCTCGCGCTCACCTCGCTGATTCCGGTGACGGCGCCGACCAATGTCTTCCTCGCGTTCGTCATCTTCGTGATGTCGGCGCTCGGCTGGGCACAGCTGTCGCGCGAAGTTCGAGGCAAGACGCTGGCGCTGGCGCGGATCGACTATGTGCGGGCGGCGATGGCGATCGGCGCAACCGACCGCCGGATCATCTTTCAGCATATTTTCCCCAACGTCATGAGCCACGTCATCGTCGCCGTCACGCTGGCGATCCCCAATGTCGTGCTGCTTGAATCCTTCCTCGGCTTCCTCGGTTTCGCGGTGAAGCCGCCGCTGATCTCCTGGGGGCTGATGCTGCAGGATACCGCGACATACTCCGTCATTGGGTCCTATCCCTGGATCCTTGCCCCCGTGGGTTTCGTGCTGGTCACCGTCTTTGCGTTCAATGCGCTGGGCGATGGTCTTCGCGACGCCGTCGATCCCTATTGAGAAGGCCGGCACCATGGCTCTGACGGAAAAGACCTCGATGGCGCCGGACGAACGTCACGATCATGCGGTGAGGACCGGCAGTCCGATCATCGACGCCCGCAATGTCGCGGTGACCTTCAAGGTAGAAGGCGGAACGGTCGACGCGGTCAAGGATGTCTCGTTTCAGCTCTATCGCGGCGAGACCATCGCTGTGGTGGGAGAATCCGGCTCCGGCAAGTCGGTGACGGCGCGCACGGTCATGGGCTTGCTCACCAAGCGCGCCGCCGTGGCCGTGCACTCGCGGATCGAATATGATGGGAAAAATGTGCTGAAATTCTCCGACCGGCAGCGCCGGGCGCTGCGCGGCGACCGCATTTCGATGATATTCCAGGAGCCGATGAGTTCGCTCAATCCGGTCTACACGGTCGGCGCGCAGATCATCGAGGCGATCCGCGTTCATCAAAAGATGAGCCGCAGGCAAGCAGCGGAGCGTACGCTGGAGCTGTTGCGGCAGGTGCAGATTCCGGACCCGGAAAGCCGCTTCAACCAATATCCGCACCAGCTTTCAGGCGGTCAGCGCCAGCGCGTCATGATCGCCATGGCGCTCGCCAATAATCCGGACGTACTCATCGCCGATGAACCCACGACGGCACTCGACGTCACCGTGCAGGCGCAGATACTCAACCTCATCCGTGATCTGCAGCAGAAGCTCGGTATGGCGGTAATCCTGATCACTCACGATCTGACGGTCGTTCGCCAGTTTTCCGACTACGTCTATGTCATGAGCCAGGGCGAGGTGAAGGAGCACAACACCACTGAAGCGCTCTTCAAGAACCCGCAGCATCCCTATACGCGCCATCTTCTGGCGTCCGAACCAAAGGGCATGGCCAATCCGACGCCGGTGGACTCAGCCGTCATTCTCGAGGGCAGCAATGTGTGGGTGTCGTTCATGCTGAAGCATGGTGGGTTCTTCAAGCCGCGGCTCAAGGAACTCGTCGCCGTCGACAGCCTCAGCCTAAAGCTTCACCGGTACGAAACGCTGGGGCTGGTCGGCGAATCCGGGTCCGGCAAGACGACGTTCGGGCAGGCGCTGGTGAAGCTTCTGACGGCCGACGGCGGCGAAATCTTCTTCGACGGCGAACCGATCCACGCAAGGACACGTGACCAGATGCGGCCGCTCAGATCGCGCATGCAGGTCGTCTTTCAGGATCCGTTCTCCTCGCTCAATCCGCGCATGTCGGTCGGCCAGATCATCGAGGAGGGGCTGATCGTCAATCGGCTCGGCGACGACAAAAGTGATCGGTTGCAGCGCGTGGAGCAGGCGCTTGTCAGCGCCGGGCTTCCGCACAACATCCTGTCGCGCTTTCCGCACGAGTTTTCCGGTGGACAGCGCCAGCGCATCGCTATTGCGCGGGCAATCGCACTCGAGCCGGAATTCATCCTGCTCGACGAGCCGACATCGGCGCTCGATCTCTCCGTTCAAGCCCAGATCATCGACCTCCTGCGGAAGCTGCAGGACGAGCGCGGACTGAGCTATCTCTTCATTTCCCACGATCTCAAGGTCGTACGCGCGCTCTGTCATCGGGTCGTGGTGATGCAGCACGGTAAAATCGTCGAGGAGGGACCCGTCGACGAGGTTCTTTCCCATCCGAGGACCGCCTACACTGAACGGCTCGTCAGGGCCGCGTTCGAGGTAGCCGCGTAAATCGCAGACAAGAGGCGCAATTCATGACGAGACAACCCAAAATCACGTTCATCGGGGCCGGTTCCACCGTCTTCATGAAGAATGTCATCGGCGATGTGCTGCAGCGGCCGTCTCTTTCGGGCGCTACCATCGCGCTGATGGACGTCAATCCGCAGCGCCTGGAAGAAAGCGAGATCGTCGCCGGAAAGCTGGTCAAGACGCTTGGCTCTGCGGCGACCATCGAGACGCATTCCAGCCAGCGCAAGGCCCTGGAAGGCGCGGACTTCGTCGTCGTTGCCTTCCAGATCGGCGGCTACGAGCCCTGCACGGTCACTGATTTCGAGGTGCCGAAGAAATACGGCCTGCGCCAGACGATCGCCGATACGCTCGGCGTTGGCGGCATCATGCGGGGTTTGCGCACCGTTCCGCACCTCTGGAAAATCTGCGAAGACATGATGGCAATCTGCCCCGACGCCATCCTCCTGCAATACGTCAACCCGATGGCGATCAACACCTGGGCGATTGCGGAAAAGTATCCGCTCATCAAGCAGGTCGGTCTCTGCCATTCGGTGCAGGGAACCGCTTTCGAGCTCGCCCGAGATCTCGAAATCCCGCTCGAGGAAATCCGTTACCGTGCCGCCGGCATCAACCACATGGCCTTCTACCTGAAATTCGAGCATCGGCAGGCTGATGGCAGCTACCGCGACCTTTATCCGGATCTCGTGCGCGGCTACCGCGACGGGCGATTTCCGAAACCCAGCCACTGGAATCCGCGCTGCCCGAACAAGGTGCGTTACGAGGTGCTGACCCGCCTCGGCTATTTCGTCACCGAAAGCTCGGAGCATTTCGCCGAATACACGCCCTATTTCATCAAGGACGGCAGGCCCGATCTGATCGAGAAATTCGGCATTCCGCTCGATGAATATCCCAAGCGCTGCATCGAGCAGATCGAGCGGTGGAAAGGGCAGGCGGCTGCCTACCGGAGCGCCGAGAACATCGAGATCGAGGAGAGCCATGAATATGCTTCCTCGATCATGAACTCGGTCTGGACCGGCGAGCCCTCGGTTATTTACGGCAATGTCCGCAACAATGGCTGCATCACCTCGCTGCCGGAAAATTGCGCGGCCGAAGTACCGTGCCTGGTCGATGCGTCCGGCATCCAGCCGACCTTCATCGGCACCTTGCCGCCGCAACTGACGGCGCTCATCCGCACCAATGTCAATGTGCAGGAACTGACTGTCGCGGCCTTGATGACGGAAAACCGCGAGCATCTTTATCACGCGGCGATGATGGATCCGCATACCGCCGCCGAGCTTGATCTCGACCAGATCTGGTCGCTGGTCGACGACCTGCTCGCCGCGCACCGCGACTGGATTCCGGAGTGGGCGCGGATCTCGAAAAACGTGCAGGCAGCGTAAGGACGGAACGGTCCTGGTTTGGAGCCGCGATATGGCGTCTCCAACGCCGACGTTCAGCCGTACCGGAAGTCATGACCCTGACCGGCCTTTCGGCCGCCGCCTCGGAAGCGGCATTCAGCCGGATGCCAGAGCGTATGAGCCCGCTCCCGTCCTTTTCGATTCGCATCTCAAAAGGCAGACGTCCGGAAAGTGTAGCCGAATGGTCTTTGACGCCTGGATAAACCCGCCTGTCAGCCAACGAAGAGTACCATCGCAGGATGTAGTTTTTTGAGATTTGGCAGCGATTTCGACTGCCAAGGTATTTCCGAGCTTCCCCGGACAATGAGTTGGATCTCTGGATGTTTTCTGACCTCTATGGTAAATTTGGCCAATAAATTAATGCCCGACGAGTTAAGGAACTCCAAGTCTGATACATGTATCGTTATAGTAGTAGGATTGGAGGTAAGGACATTCATCATTAGCTGCAAAATGGGCGCATAGGCCTCAGAACTGGACAACCTCATTACGCCGTCAAAATAAACATCGCTTCCTTCGTTCCACACGCGATAATTTGTCGTTGTTATGTCCACGATTTTGTCTTCATTTCGTTTTAGTTATAAGTTTCTGATGATACCACAATTGAAGCATATGTTTCCAGGCGAACCTGGTCCCTTTCGTCGGCGGGGCTGAAGACCCAAGCCAGGCTCGCGCCATAGTCGCTCATCAACGTCAGCAATCCAAGACCGGAATTTGTTGTCTGAGGGTCCGCGGCATTCTCTTCGATTCGCTGGATCAGGAGCTCACCCGGATCGCCGGCTGTGATCTCCGACAGAAGATTTTGAAATTTAGCGGTCGTTTCGACGTCAACAACATTCGAAACCTTGATTTTAAAACTTTCCGATTCTATGGCCGCCTCGATGGTGATCTCGCCTGGCGCACGAAACTTGACCGCATTTTCAATCAGTTCGTTGACTAGATAGCCAATGCTGTGTCGCACTTCCCTGTAGTCGTTGCGAGAAGACTGGAAGCGCAGGGCAAAAACGTCCGCGATGAAGTCCGAAGTAGTAGCGCAATGATGCCAACTCAGATCGAGAGGTCCATCGAACAATCGCACGCGGCTGACGCTCTCTCTCATTCCAATTGCAAAGTCGGCTGTTCCGAACAGTGTTGTCATTCCTACTTGTGCCTCATGATCACGAGCGTGATGTCGTCGTGGATTTTCTGTGTTCCGATATGCGCCATCAGGTCCTCAATAATTCCAGTTTTGATCTCCTCGGCGCTCCTGCGATGATAGTGGCGCGCACTGTTAGAGAGGCGTATCAAACCGAACAATTTTCCCTCCTGATCTTCCGCCTCGGTCACACCATCCGTGTGGAGCACGATCACATCGCCGCTGTTGAACGGAATGTCGCGCGTTGCGATAAACGGCAAGATGTTGCGTTCGAGGCCGATCGGCAGACCAAGATTGGCGGTATCGATACGCTCGATCTCTCCATTTGCACGAACGACGAGAACCTCCTCATGCTGCCCTGACAGGGTCACCCTCCCATTCTCAAAGTCAAGAAAGGCCAGCGAGAGATGCTTGTCGGTGTTGGTCCGTTCGATATTTTTATAGATGGCTCTGTTCAGTCGATCGAGAAACTGACGTGGATTGTCCTCGCCAGTCTCCTGCAGCGCGCGTGCAACGGATTGAACCATCAGCATCAGCACACCGCTTTCGAGCCCGTGGCCTGTCACATCGCCGATCCCGATTTTGACCCGCGATCCCTCTTGCAAGACGTCGTAGTAGTCGCCGCCGACCTCGTCGGCCGGCCGCATATAAGCTGCGATTTCGACCCCGTGGATGGCTTCGAGTTCGCTGGCTCTCGGCAGAACCATCATCTGGATATGTTTGGCAACTGCAAGCTCTGCACCAAGGCGGAGGTTCTCATCTCGCAATTTGCTGTTGAGGGCGGAAATCTCCTGATTTGCGTCTTCAAGCTCCTTCGTTCTTTCATCGACGATTTGCTCGAGATTTTCCGTATGGAAGCTGATCTCCTCCGCCATCCGGTTGAACGCGACCCCCACCTCTCCCACTTCGTCATGCGTCGGAATGCTTACTCGAACTGAATAGTCTTGTGCCTGGAGCCGCTTTGCGGCTGCTGCAAGCGCGCTGAGGCCTGCGGTGATCCGCTTTGAGATTCCGAAGACAGCCGCAAAGACAATCAGGAGCGAAATGATAATTGCGATGATCTGGGAGACCAGGATCCGGTTGGTCGCGCTGGAAATGCTCTGTTGCGCTGCAAGCAGGGAAGCATAGATTTCCCGCTCCGGGACGACGAAGCCGAGCATCTGGTTTTCGGCTGTGATGGACCCCGTGCTGTTCCAGAGATTGACTGCCTCCAGTCGGCGAAGCGCGACGATGTGAGGTTCGGCTTCGCCATCCTCCTCCCAAATCGAAATATGCTTGATGACCGTCTTGTCGTCGGCAGGAAGTTCGAGCGCCGCAACGGCCGAATGCGTACTCTTTTTGAGCGAGCGATCGAGTCCGGTAACGCCTTGACCCGCCGCACCGCTTGCAATCTTGAGCCCGAGCGTTTTCTCGCCTTCGGGCTTGATCGCGAGCACATTGCCATTCGACATGGTGAGAAAACCGAAGCCCGTCTCAGCGACCTTCACGCTTTCGACGATTTCAGCGAGTTGATCGAGCGTTACGTCGGAAGCGACCATGCCGGCGACATCCTTGCGGTCCTTCGTCCAGAGCGGATGGAAAAAACTCACTATGAGCTTGCCGGTAATCGCATCGATATATGGGGCAGTCGCCGTGATGTCATCGCCTGTTACGGGGCGCGAATTCGGGTCCCTGATCCACCCCTGCCAGCGCTCATAGACGCCAGGAAAGAAGAAATCCCAGAAATTTGCGTTGTTGTGGCCCGGATAGAGCTTGTCGAAGGTTTGCGCCTGATCGGAGTAAGGAGTCGTGCGCATGATAGGTGCTGCCTTCGGTCCAACGTAATAGACCTGCAACTTCCTGGCGCCTGTTGCCATTTGGCTTGGGCCAAAAATGTCGAACGCCGCACTCTCCTGAATTTTGTGGAGAATTTCGGGCTTCGGTCGGCCATCGGGGGAGAGAAGATATCCCCAAATACTCAAGACCGAAGGCCACCCTTGTGGGCTCTGCATCCAGTTTCCCTTGGGGTCATGTATAAGCGGCGCATTGAAATAGGAGTCCGTCGCCAGCGCGTTGCCGATTGCCTCCTTCGCCTCTGGATGATCGATCAGTCTCTGCATGGAGCCTGCAAGTGCGGTAACCTCGGAGTGCATTTGGTCGAACAGGAGATCGGCGCGCAGAGCAGTCGTCTCGATATAATTCTGGAGGTATTCCTGGCTCGCCTTGGTGAGGCCGCTCTCGATCTGGTACGTCGCGTCGCGGGAAAGCCGGTTGACGTTCCACAGGGCGACGCTCCCACCGACCAGGAGGTCGAACAGCACCGCCCCGCCTACAACGATTATGAATTTCGCGCGGAAGCTGTTAGGCCGGAAAACGGACCAGGGTTTGGGGGAAATGGCATGCGACTCGCTCACAGTGGCTTACGTCCCGATGCAACCCAGATTGGCCAGCCGGCATATCCCTTGGGGTGGAGCGCAGCGAAAATGTGATCCTGGAAACCCTGTCGGAACCGTCTGATGAACGCCGGCGGGTCACCTCGCTTTGTCGCCATCTCGCCTGCATAGACGTTCTCCCATGCCGCGACGACATCTGCGAAGTCCTGCGGATCGCCGTCGTGGTTGGTGACCACGAAAGACTCGACTCGAATGTCTTCGAACCCCGCTTCGACCAGGTATCGACGGCTTTTGGGGCCAAGCTCGATATCCATCTGGAAGTGCGCCCAAAGCTTGGCGACTTCATTATAGGTCCACTGGATGCTATCGGCGCGCGGTTCGCCCAGACAGTGCGAGTTCTTTTCATTCGTGATGTAGACGCGTCCGCCCGGCTTGCAGATGCGAAAGAGTTCCTTGAGAATCAGTTCGGGCTTGTTGAACACCTGCAGGGAGTGTCGGCATGTGACCAAGTCAAACTGATCTTGGTCGAGCAGCATTTCTGACGCGTCGCCATAGGTGTATTCAATTCCTCCGATATCGAACGCCGCAGCCACGCTTCGCGCATAAGCAAGGCTTGATCTGGAATGGTCGAGAGCGACAATCCGTGATGGCTGAAATTCTTTCTGCACGAGTACGGCGAAATCACCAATTCCGCAACAGATGTCGGCCATGATGATACCGGGTTGCATGCCGTGTCGCGGCAAGATTGTGCGCTCGTGGCGCCAAGTCATCTTCGTCTGTGTGCGGAGGATCGGAATGAACCCGCCTTCTTCGAGGAAGCTCTGCCCCGGATAGAAATCACTGTCATACTCTTGAACAGTGATGTTCGCTTCGATTCCGTTCAGGCGCCCGAATTTTCTGGTCGTCCACCCGACAACGCTTGACGTTACGAGTACGAACCTGAGATCTGGTCGAACGCGACAGGCGTCAATAATGACCCGCGAGAAAGCATGAAATGCGGTGTTGTTCATTTGCGTCAATCGTTTGACGTTTAGGTACAGAGTGCCGCGTACACGAGCGATTGATTCCTTCAACAGGGCAATGCTGGGCGCAAGCTCATCGATCGATTGGGGCCGCAGTATTCCCGATATCGAGAACTCCTGATCGTTTGCATCGTATTGCGCTCTGAAACGCGGGAAAAGGTTGTACGCGCTCAACTTGGCATGCCCTCAAGCGGAAGATCGACGACAAGAGTGATGATTTCAGCGCCGACTTGCTCGACTCGAAGGGTCGCGTTGTAGTCGATGGCGAGTTCCAGGAGAACGACTTCACGACTGGGCGCGAGGTCTCCGGACACTGAGTTGAGATAGCGCTCCATTGCCTCGGATCCCGTAATTTGAAACACCGCTTCTTCAAAGAATTGTCGTTCTTCGGGCATGCAAGGGAATGTCAGTTCGATCCTGTCCGTCTCGCCCCGGCGGGACACTCTACAGGCTATTTCACCGCCGTAATGCCGCGTACGAAAGGCGACCTCCAATAATTCGTTCAACGCAGAGGAAAAGAGGTTTGAATGCCGTACGGAGTCAGTTCTGTTATGGCTGATCATCCGCGCCGAGTAGGTCGAGAGTTGATCGCAGAGTATCCAATCAGACATAAAAGTTTTGACGTCCAAATCGATCTGGATCATTGTCTCAAAGACTGCTTCGCCATCTTCGGCATGAGAAGCAATATTCATTGGCGTTCCTCACTCGTTTCTGGCTGCATTTTAGTCAAGCGATGCGACCCCTCAGTTTCGTCCACGCCGCTATGCATGGGGCCGGACGCTGGATCGCCAGATTTCGTCCCCACTTTCGCGTATTAGTTCCTTGGGAGATCGCCTGATGAAATCGCGCGTCGCCTCGGCTCCGAGTGGCCGTCCAAGGAAATCGCCCTGGAGGTAATCACAGTCTTCCCTGATCAGCCACTGTGCTTGTCCCGGCGTTTCAACTCCCTCCGCGGTGACGCTTATCCCCAAGCCGTGCGCCATGCCTATGATCGATCGCACGATCGTCTGACTTTTTCGATCGGTTTCTAAGTCTTTTATGAAGTATCGGTCTATCTTCAATGTGTCGAACGGGAAGTTCTTAAGGTAACTCAACGAGGAGTAGTAGGTGCCGAAATCGTCTAGCGCGATCCTTATCCCGAGGACATTCAGGGTATTCAGTGTGTCAATGTTGTCGACGGTTTGCTCGAGAAGAACGGTTTCGGTAATCTCGAGCTCAAGCCGGTCGGCGCGGATTCCGACTGCGTCGACGATCTGAGCAACCGTGTCCGTGAGCGAACCGCTCAGGAACTGCGCCGGCGACAGGTTCACGGCGACCGTCAGTGAAGACGGCCATCTCGTTGCTTGGCGGCAGGCTTCTTCGATCACCCATCGTCCAATCTCGTCCATGAGACCGTCGGCTTCGGCGATCGGTATGAACACGCTCGGAGGAATGGTCCCGACTTCGGGATGCCGCCATCGCAGCAGCGCTTCGAAGCCCACGACCGACGCGGGAGCCCGAATGAGCGGTTGATATTCAAGATAAAGCTCGTTCCGGTCCAGCGCCATTCGAAGACTGCGCCTCAGGTTTTCACGCTGTTCGAGCAGGAGCTGCATCGAGCGATTGAAAATTCGCGCACAGCCGCGTCCGTCTCTTTTGGCGGCATAAAGGGCGATATCCGCGGCCTTCATCAACTGCTCGCCCTCGGTCGCGTGTCCCGGTCCGAATGCAATTCCGATGCTCGCGCCGACGAAGACGGGGATGTCGTTGATCATGAACGGCGCCTTGAATGCTTCAATTAACGCCCCCGCGAGGCGTTCCGCTTCGGCGGGCTGTCCCGTACGCGATTGAATGACGGCGAACTCGTCTCCAGCTAACCGGTATGCGAGTTCGCCGTCCTGAAGCGTGTCCCGGATCCGGCCTGCTGCCAGTTGAAGCAACGTATCGCCCGTGCCATGGCCGAGTGTGTCATTGACCGCTTTGAAACCGTCAAGGTCGATTTGCAGCAGGGCAGTGGCATTTGGCTCATCGACCACCGACAGAGCTTGTTGCAGGTTTTCGCTGAACCCCCGCCGGTTCTGCAATCCGGTTAATGCGTCGTGCGTCGCCTGATGAAGGAGCATCATACGCTCTTGCTCTTCCGGTGAG
>NZ_JBVVPV010000006.1:0-61626 GCF_055811735.1 Mesorhizobium sp. WSM4850
AGAAGTCCATAAGCACGCCCATGAATCTAAGTTGCTCAAGCCCGCAAGCGGGCTTGAGTGGCGGCATGGATTTCTAAGAAGTCCATAAGCACGCCCATGAATCTAAGTTGCTCAAGCCCGCAAGCGGGCTTGAGTGGCGGCATGGGTTTCTAAGAAGTCCATAAGCACGCCCATGAATCTAAGTTGCTCAAGCCCGCAAGCGGGCTTGAGTGGCGGCATGGATTTCTAAGAAGTCCATAAGCACGCCCATGAATCTAAGTTGCTCAAGCCCGCAAGCGGGCTTGAGTGGCGGCATGGGTTTCTAAGAAGTCCATAAGCACGCCCATGAATCTAAGTTGCTCAAGCCCGCAAGCGGGCTTGAGTGGCGGCATGGATTTCTAATCCAACATTGCCTCGCATTCACGGAAAGGGCGCCGAAAGGCGCCCTTTTTGTTTGCTTTATTTAGCGGGCTGCCCGGCTCAGAAGGCGGCGTCAATGCGCCGTGTCAGCTCCCCTTTGGCAGGCAAGGCACCTTCAATCAGCGCAGCAACTTCATCTGCCACCGCCAGCACCGGGGCGCGGTCGCGGCTGGCGCGCGCGATCACCATCAGCCCTTCCAGCGACGATTCGACAAGCAGCGCCAGGGCGCGGGCGCGGCGCTCAGGCACCCCTGCCCTGACGAAGGCCGCCTGCAGCAGGCCTACCCATTGCTCAAAAGCCGACCGGCACAGTTCGGCCAACTCCGGCACGTCGGCCGGCGAGTCCAGCACCACGGGTGCGATCGGACAGCCAAGCGTGAACTGGTTGTCCTCCAGCATGCGTGCGACCGACTGGTAGATGTGGTGGACAGCCACCGCCGGATCCATTTCGGCGGTCAGCTCTTCGGCAAGCCATCGAGACACCTTGTCCACGCTGTCGCGCGTCACCTCGATGACCAATTGGTCCTTGCCGCCCGGAAAATGAAAGTAGAGCGATCCTCTCGGCGCACCGGAGGCGCTCAAGATGTCGTTGAGCGAGGTGCCGTGATAGCCGCGCTGCCTCAGCAGCAGCGCCGTCGCCTCGATCATGCGGATGCGGGTGTCGTTCGCCATGTCAACCTCTGTCAGGAGTGAGCTTTATAGGCTTGCGCCGAATATGACAATCGGTCTATATAGTATGTAGATCAGTCTATATATTCGGCGTTTCATCGAAGAGGAGAACGACAAAATGACCATCCGTGAAGCAGAGGCCCAATGGCAGGGTTCGTTGAAAGAAGGCTCGGGCCGTCTGCGGCTCGGCAGCGGCGTCTTCGAAGGCGCCTATTCCTTCCCGTCGCGCTTCGAAAACGGTCCCGGCACCAATCCCGAGGAATTGATTGCGGCGGCACATGCCGGCTGCTTTTCAATGGCGTTGAGCGCCATACTGGGCAACGGCGGCCATGTCCCCGTAGGGATTCACACCGTCGCCAAGGTGCATCTCGGCACGAGCACGGCCGGACCGACGCTCACCCGCATCGACCTCGAAACGGAAGCCGAAATCCCGGGCCTGGCGCCCGAGGAATTCCAGCGCCTTGCCCAATCGGCGAAAGCAACATGCCTCGTCTCCCGGGCTTTGGCGGGCGTGGCGGATATCAGGCTCAAGGCCGACCTCGTCACGGCCGCCGCTGCGGAAAAATGAAATCAGGAGGTACCGAGATGAAACGGGATAGCATCATTGTCGTCCATCCCGACGACCAATCCAGACAGACGGCCGATATCATCCGGCGCTTCAACGACGTGTTCCAGCTTCATGATCCGTCGGCGCTCGCCGAGCTGGTGGCCGAGGACTGCGTCATCGAAAACACCGTGCCGGCGCCGGATGGCGCCCGCCATGCCGGCCGTGAGGCATGCGTGCGGCTGTGGTCGGCGATCGCCAGCGAACCCGGCACCCGCTTCGACGTTGAAGAAACGTTCGTCGCCGGTGAGCGGGCGACAATCCGCTGGCGCTACTGGCCCGCCGAAGGCAACTCCATCCGTGGCGTCAATCTGATGCGCGTTGCGGACGGGCTGATCGTCGAAGCGATGGGATATGTAAAGGGATAGCGCCAACAGGCGCTACCGCTCGGTCAGCGCCAGTTTTGCGCCGAGCATGACGAAGGCGCCGGCGAAGGTGCGGCGCATCCAGGTCAGCACTATCGGCCGCGACACGACATGGCTGCGGATCGAGGCGGCGAAAATGCCGTAGCCGACAAAGACGACGAAGGTCAAAAGCATGAAGACGGTGCTGAGCTCCAGCATCTTCGACAGCGCATGCGGTTCGGTGGTGCTGACGAACTGCGGCAGGAAGGCGAAGAAGAAGATCGACAGCTTCGGGTTGAGGATGTTCATGAGGATGCCCGAGGTGATCACCTTGCCGGCCGAGCGCGGCGCGACATCCTGCCCGACGTTCAAGCTGCCGCTCTCCTTCAGCGTGTTCCATGCCATGTAGAGCAGGTAGGCGACGCCCAGATATTTCAGCGTCTCGAAGGCGAGCGCGCTGGTGTGCAGCAGCGCCGCCAGGCCGGTGATGGCGGCCGCCATGTGCGGAATGATGCCGAGCGTGCAACCAAAAGCCGCGATGATGCTGGCGCGCGCGCCACGCGAAAGCCCGGCGCTCAGCGTGTAGAGAACGCCGGTGCCGGGCGAAGCCACGACGATCAGCGACGTCAACAAGAATTCGATGCTCACGATGCGTCCTCCGATGACCTGCCGCCGGCAAGGTAGCCAGCGAAAACGCGCGGGCACAAGCCAGCCCGAGGACCGTTAGTGCCTCATTTCGAATTTCGGATCACGACCCAAGGCGGAATCCCTCGGCGGGATTTTAAACCAACTCCCGTAGGCGACGTTTCGTCAGAATCGTCTGCTCGTTTCCTAAGGCAAACCTTGCACTGCTGGCCCTGCCGTCATCGCATTGGCCTGACTTTGGACACCACCTTCACTGCGAACGAGGCCGGTCCGGTGCCAGTCCGGAACACTTCTTGACCCGATGCCGTGCAAGCTACAAACTTGTCCTTGCGCCGTGGCCACCTCTCCTGAAGCGGATAATCGTCATGTGTCACCAATCCTTTGGATCGCAGGAGCTGACGAAAGGCAAGGTTGTGGCGCATGCCCTGTCCTGCGCTGCTGTGTTGTTCTTTGTTGCGCGCCCGGTTTTCACGATGCTTCGCTCTGGCAGACAAATGCTTGCGGCGGCTCTCCTGCTTGGACTTTGCGCCAGCGCGAGCGCCGATGACGTGCTTTTCGAAAACGTCCGTATCTTCGACGGGAAGGGCGCCGCACTTTCGGCACCGTCGAGTGTGCTGGTGCAGGGCAACCTGATCGCGCGGATTTCGACAAGTCCCATCGCGGCCGAGGGCGCGCAGCGCATCGCCGGCAACGGGCGAACGCTGATGCCGGGGCTGATCGATGCGCATTGGCACGCAATGCTGATTGCATCCACCCCGGCAGAGGCGATGGGCGACATCGGCTTCGCCAATCTTGCGGCCGGCGACGAGGCGACGGATACGCTGATGCGCGGCTTCACCACCGTTCGCGACGTGGGCGGGCCGGTGTTCGGCCTCAAGCGCGCGATAGATCAAGGCATCGTCGCGGGACCGCGCATCTATCCGTCCGGAGCCATGATCACCGTGACCAGCGGGCATGGTGATTTCCGCCAGCTCAGCGACTTGCCCCGGACGATCGGCGGCTTGTTCACCCCCATGGAGAGGAACGGCGGCAGCATAGTCGTGGACAGCCCCGACGAGGTGCGTTTGCGTGCCCGCGAGCAATTCATGCAGGGGGCCGCGCTGCTGAAGCTGACAGCGGGCGGTGGAGTGTCGTCGCCCCACAGCCCGCTCGACGTCACCACCTTCACCGAGCCCGAACTGCGGGCCGCCGTTGAAATTGCCGAGAATTGGGGCACCTACGTCGCCGCGCACGCCTTCACCTCGGATGCGATCCGGAAGGCTGTCGCGGCTGGCGTCAAGTGCATCGAACACGGCTTCCTCATGGACGAGGCAACCGCCAAGCTGATCGCCGAAAAGGACGTTTGGCTGAGCTTGCAGCCGCTTCCCGAATTGATGAGGACAGGCCTCCGAGAGGGTTCGGTCGAGCGAGCCAAGGCCGATGAGGTGTGGCCGGGCATCGGCAGGACCTACGAACTCGCGAAGAAATACAAGATCAAGACGGCATGGGGCACCGATGTCCTGTTCTCCCGCGCGCTGGCGAAGCAGCAGGGAGCAATCCTGGCGTCGCTTGCGCGTTGGTACACGCCTGCCGAAGCGCTCGTCATGGCGACCGGGACCAATGCCGAGCTGCTCGCGCTGTCGGGCCTTCGCAATCCCTATCCGGGAAAGCTCGGCGTGATCGAAGAGGGCGCGCTCGCCGACCTCCTGCTCGTCGAAGGCAATCCGCTGGAGAACCTCGACCTGGTGGCCGATCCTGCCAACAACTTCAAAATCATCATGAAGGACGGCCTGATCTACAAAAACACGCTGACTCAGTGAGACTGAGCCGCCCGTCTCTACTCGACGCATCCGATGGCCTGGCCGCAGAGCGCTGGAATTCCACAGCCGAGCGACCAGGAATGGCGCGGCTTCCCACCCGAGGTGGAAATTCAAACTGAGACCTATCGAGGCCCGTTATCACAGCGCCGGCAGACCATGTGCCTTGCGCGCCATCAGGCAATCGCCGCCACCGGGCATGCAGGCGCGGCAGACGTCCGGTCTGACGTCGTAGATGCCGCAAATTGTCGACTTGCCGACCTCGCCGGAAAGTGCCGAACAGCGCACGCCGTCGCAGCGCATGCCGGCTTCGTCGGCAGCCACGTATTTCTGCGGGATCCGGTCGAGCTGCGCGTCATCTTCGGTCGAGAAGCGCGGCCATTCGGCCGAATAGGAACAGCAGGCGCCACAGCTCTGGCAGTCGAAGAGAGGGGCGGCGCGCTCCTCCAGTGACGAAAAGTCCCCGGCGCTCGCCGGGGCGAGCAGCCCTGAGGCAACGGGATTCAGGTCGGCGCTTCGCGGCAAGGGCGCTATTTTTTCTTCCTGGTCTTGCGCGACGCCACGTCCGCCGGGGACTTGAACAGGTCGGTCGCTGCCTCGGCGGCAACATCGGCTTTCGGCGCGGCGGCCGGCTTGGCCAGCTTTGCGGTGGCAGCGGCTGCTGCCGGCTGATCCTTGGCGGAAAATTTTATGGCCATATCAATCCTCGTCGGAGAAACGCGATGATGGCGCATTCGGGTTGCGAAGCCGGCCGATCAGCGCCGAGACCGCCGTGATGTTCATTTCCTCGGGCGACCAGTTCCTGGCCTCCTCGATGTGCCGGGGTGCCAGTTCGCGATGCGTGCTGCCGCTATAGGCGGCATCCTGATGGGTGACGCGCTCATGGGTCTTGGCATTTTCGCGGACATACTCGATCAGATAGTTCGGGCATTCGGAGCGGCCACGCACGCCGAGCCTGACCTGGGCATCGCCATGGGCGCGCTTGCAGCGCTCGAGCTTTTCGAGAACGCGCCGGACATACTCGACCGGCTTGTCGAGGGCTCCCACGACATCGGCGATGGTCGAATCGGCGGCGATCGCCTCTTGCGGGACGCGCTTGGTGGCCATCAGCGTTTGCCCACGCGCTTCGGCGCGGCAGCGAGCGCGGCGGCTGCAGCCAGTTCGTCGGCTTCTTTCTCCAGGCGCAGTTCGCGCAGCCGCGCGGTCTTGGCTTCCCGGGCCTGGCTGACAGCATCCTGCTCGGAAATAATGCGGTTGAGCGACATGGACTGGGTCTGGGTCTTGCTGAAGATGGATTCGGCGTGGTCGCGGGATTTCTTCGAAGTGGCGGTCAAGGTCTTTCTCCCGGTTCGGAGCGTAATGCCGAAAATGGCGAGACCGGTCTTTCGACCAGGACCACGCACAAAGCAATACGGCAGTCGATTTCAAATTGCTGGAGCATCCTTAGCACGTTCAAGCGAACGCGCGGTGCTCTTTTCGAACTTTTGCGGCGCCCGAAACGCAAAAGGCCAGGCATTGCCTGACCTCCGCCGGAGCGCCGCGCGTCCGGTTGAACGCGCGTGCACTTGCTCATTCTGCGCATGATCCTTTCCGGAAACCGGTGTTTCCGGGGCCATGCGCTGGAATTAGCCGTTCACCGGTGCCAGTACATCCGTGGTCACCGGCGAGGCTGAATTCCGTTTTAGGCCGCCTTCAACTGATCGGCGGACATCTTGCCCGACTTGTTGTCGCGGACCATCTCGTAGCCGAGCTTCTGGCCCTCGACGATGTCGCGCATTCCGGCGCGCTCTACGGCCGAGATGTGGACAAAAACGTCAGCCGAGCCGTCGTCAGGCTGAATAAAACCGAAACCCTTGGTGGCATTGAACCATTTAACTGTGCCTGTGCTCATAACGAACCCTTTCCGTGGCAAATATTCGTTCACCGTCATGCGAATGCACAACAGCGTTTGTCTCGATTTTGATGGGGGAAGTTCGTCAAAGGCGCGCCTGGACACGCGGATAACAAAAGTCGGTCAAACAAATATCGACGAATTGCTTTTAGACTTCTTTTGGCGCCGTGTCAATTTTTTGCTTTCGCCGTCTGCTTTCGTCGTCGGCGGGCCGATGGCGGCACGCTGGCTGCGCAGGCAATTCGACGGCGGATGTGACGCCGAAAACCGGGCCCAGCGCCAGCTGTTAAAAATGTAAAAAATCGCGCCATGCCGGGAACCATCTTGGCATCCGTGCATTTTAAATATCGCCAGCAGTTCATGAGAGCAATCTCAGGAAAGGCTGACACAAAGGACGCCTCCCGTGCAATAAAACGCGCGAGGGGCGTTCTTTTATGCCGAGTAGCAATCGCCATGGCGGTCAGGGCCAAAGGCCGTGGCCTGTTGATTGACCGACGAGGCAGGGCTCCGGAACCGAAAACCCAGCCACCCGTTCCCCAAATAGCAGATTGATTCCGGGAGATGCGGCCATGGTGAACAAGAGTCAGATTGCGGGCCTAGCCAAGCAGCTCAAGGGCTCAGTGAAGAAAGCCGCCGGCAAGGCCACCGGCAACAGGCGCGTCCAGGCTGAAGGCGTGGCCGACAAGATCGCCGGCAAAATGCAGAAGGCCTATGGCGATATCAAGGACAAGTTCAGGAAGGTGATCTGACCCCTGCGCTGCTGTTTCGATAGCGATGAGGAAAGCGGTTTAGCGGTCCGCTGTCTGCTTCAGTTGCCGTTAGAAATTCAGGCTCTTTGAGAAAACGTTGGTGAAGGCGATCTCGCCATGGTCGCCAACGGCTTCGCCAAGCGCCACGTCCATGCTGTCGCCGCTCACCCGCGCCAGCGCGAAGCCGCCCATATAAGCGGCCTTCGGCTTGAACAGGTCGAGCCCATCGCCGCGGTAGATCATCGCTGTCTCGTGCTGGTGGCCATGGAAGATGCCGATGACGTTGTAGCCCTTCAGCGCCGCCAGCAGCGCCTGCCGGTCCGCCTCGCTCCACCAGTGCGGCGCACCAGCGCCTTCATCGTCGAAGGTTCCTTTGGCGGCATCCCACCGTTCGATCGAGAAAACATCCCAACCATAGTGCTGGAACAGGATGACGGGGCGGCCGTCCGCTGCATAGGTCGCCAGATCCTGCTTCAGCCATGGCAGGCCGGAGACGGCGCCATGGCCGGTGTCGCCGGCGAAACGGTGCGTCTGGACGAGATGCAGGCCGCCCCAGTCCCACGAGTAGCAGTCGGTGTCGACATCGTAACTGGTCACCGGCACCGGCGGCTTGAAGAACACGCCGGCGCGATGGTTGACCTCGACATAGTCGCGCATTTCGCGGCGGTACCAGTCGACGTGGTTTGGCGGGCCGTTCTGGTCGAGATCGTGGTTGCCGAGGCCGACATAGACCGGCACATGCACGCGATCGGGGCCGACGCCCTGCTGGTAACGCTGGCTGAACTGGAGCAGCTGCGTGCCTTCGCTGGGCTGGATGACCTGGCCGCCGCCGTCATCGGTCATGTCGCCGCCGACGACGAGGCCGAGCGGCGTGCCTATGCGGCTGCCGGCTGAGCGCAGGCCGGTGGCGATGCCGTTGATTTCGGCCGGCCAGTGCTTCTCGCCAATGGCGTTCAACGCGGCGACACTGCGCAGCAAGGCGGCGTCGGTCTTGCCTTCCTGCTGGCAATTGGGGCTCAGCCCGCTGGCCATGCGGCAGGCATGGACATCGGCGACGAACAGGAAGGTGGCGTCGACAGGCGCAATGCGCTGCCCGGTCTGTCCGAGCGCCGGTCGCGCCAGCGCACCGGCCGCAGCAAACCCAGCCGCCTTGGCCAGGAAGCGGCGCCGGGAGAGTGATCCTGCCGAGATGCGATTCATGGCGTGAAATTCAGCACAGCCGGCGCCTCTTCGTCCAGTTGCCGCGAACGGTATGTCGACACGCTGCCGCAGGTCTGGCATTGCTTCAGGTCAGGACTCAACTTGCGCGGGCAAACGCTATGAAGACTATATCCATCGCAACGGCACTTACCATCCTGGCGAGCGCCGCTCATGGTGCCGAGTGCATCGACGCCAAAGCCGCCAAGGCCGGATTCATTCTCGAAAGGCCCGGCATCCACAGCGAGTTTCGACCGGCGGCGGGTGGAATGGTGTCGGTCGCCAACGAATACCAATCCCAATCGCCGCAGACGCAGTTTCTGTTCGGCGGTCTGATCGAGGTGTTTCGCGACAGCGAGACCGGTCAGCTTGCGATGATCCCGTTTTCGGATCTCAGAAAGCTGTTTCCGCTCAAGGCCGGGGCGAAAAGCACGACCGTTTTCGTCCGCCTCGCTTCAAACAAACAGCCGAAGGACACCGAGACGCTCGAGATCAACGTAAAAGGCAAGGAGACGTTCAGCCTGGGCGACTGCAAATACAACGTGCTGGCGGTCAGGCAGACGATCAAGAACGAGGCCGGCAAGACCCAGGATGAATTCACCGCGCTCTACGCTCCCGACCTGCAGGCGGTTCTGGCCAGGCGCTATGACGAGGGCACCAACGCCGAAAGCGTGGTTGGCTATGAGACCATCAAACCGCTGCCGAATTAAGTCCCGGCAGGGCAGAGAGCCGACTGGCGCTCCGGCATCAAAAGGCTTTGTACTGCCGCAGCACCCTGCGACGTCGCTTCGCTCTTGCTGAGGAAACTCCCTGCTCCAGCGCGTTCAGGCAATCGCGCAGCACAGCAGAATCCTGCATTGTCTTGGCCATCGACATGGCGCCGGAATAGGAGGCGACCGCGAGTGCCGAGAAGCGCTGCGGATCGGTGTGCTGCTCCCTGCCCGCTTGCTGGTCGGCCCTGACCTTGTCGGCGATCGCCTGGCGCCACGCCGAAAAAATGCCGGCAAGGGCGGTGCGGAAATCCGGATCGGCAAGCGACAATTCATGCGCCAGGTTGTTGAGCGGGCAGCCGCGCACGAAACCCTGTTGCTCCAGTTCCGCGGCCACTGCCTCGAACACGCTGCGCACGCCCTCGCGCGTCGAGCCTGCCGCCTGCACCGGCGCGATCCATGTTGCTTCGACGGCCGCGGCGACCCGCTCCTCGATCACCGCCAGCGCCAGCGCCTTCTTGGTCGGGAAGTGATGATGCAGCGCGCCGCCGGTGACGCCTGCCGCGGCCATCAGGTCGCCGAGGCTGGAGGCATAGTAGCCGCGCGCCTGAAACGAGGCTTCGGCGACATCGAGCACGCGTTTGCGCAGGCCTTCCGGGTCGTTGGTGCGTTTGCCGGGCTGCGCCTTTGGGCGAGCGGTCATCTCTGCTGACATTTTTCAACGATAGCAGATTGACAAAACAGGACAACCGGTCTGTTTATAAAACAGGATGAACGCCCTGTTTTGGAGATTGCGCGATGAGCCTGCCCCTGAATGCCCGGTCCAAATCCGGCCTCAACGCCTCGCCGGTCGTCGAGCTCAGGCAATACACGATGAAACCTGGCCGGCGCGACACGCTGATCGGCATCTTCGACGGTCACCTCGTCGAGGGTCAGGAAGCGGCTGACATGACCATCCTCGGTCAGTTTCACGATCTCGACCGGCCTGACATGTTCATCTGGCTGCGCGGCTTCGAGGGTATGGAAGCGCGGAAAAATGCACTGACCGCGTTCTATGAGGGGCCCGTCTGGGCCGCCTGGCGCGACGCCGCCAACGCCACGATGATCTCCTCCGACGACGTGCTGTTGCTGAAACCGGCATGGCCCGGCGCCGGCTTCGATCTGTCGGGATCGCAACGAGCAGCCTTGGATGGTTACGAAAAACCAAGCGGAGACAATCGCTTGTCGGATATTGTTGTCATCAAGATTCATCATCTGCGGCACGGCGCCGAAGCCGACTTCGCCAGCCGCTTCAAAACCGACGCGATTGCCGTGTTGGCGGCACATGGCGCGCGGCCACTTGCTGCGTTTGTCTCCGAACATGCCGAAAACTGCTTTCCCCGCCTGCCGGTACGATCAGGCGAAAATGTCTTCATCAGCGTCGCCGCCTTCGACAGCGCGGACGCCCATGCCCGCCACGAGGCAGTCCTTGCCAGTTCCCCGGAGTGGCAGGCATTCGAGCGGGATGCCCAGTCATGTCTGGCTAGATCGACCGAGACCTTGCGCCTATCTCCAACCTCACAGTCGCTGCTTGGGCGGTGAGAGGCGCTCCTTCAACCGATTTGCATCCTTGTCGCCCGCAATCTCCGCTTGAAGCCATTTGTGCAACGCGATACGCCGGTGCCGGGTTCGACAGACCGGAGAGACATGTGAGCGCGCCAGAGACCAGAACCGAAACCGACACGTTCGGCCCCATCGAGGTCGCCGCCGATCGTTACTGGGGCGCGCAGGCGCAGCGTTCGCTGGGCAATTTCAAAATCGGCTGGGAAAAGCAGCCGGCGTCGATCGTTCGCGCGCTCGGCATCGTCAAGCAGGCGGCGGCCGAAACAAATATGGAGCTGAAGCGGCTCGACCCGGCCATCGGCAACGCGATCATCGAAGCCTCTCAGGAAGTCATCGACGGCAAGCTGAACGATCATTTCCCGCTGGTCGTCTGGCAGACCGGCTCGGGCACGCAATCCAACATGAACGCCAACGAGGTGATCTCCAACCGGGCGATCGAACTGCTGGGCGGTGTCATGGGGTCGAAGAAACCGGTGCATCCCAACGACCACGTCAATATGAGCCAGTCGTCGAACGATACCTATCCGACGGCCATGCACATCGCCTGCGCCGAGCGCATCGTGCACGATTTGTTGCCGGCGCTCGGGCATTTGCACGCCGCGCTGGAGGCCAAGACCAAAGCATTCGCCCACATCGTCAAGATCGGCCGCACCCACACGCAGGACGCGACGCCCCTCACCCTTGGCCAGGAATTCTCAGGCTATGCCGCGCAGGTCGCCTCCTCGATCAAACGCATCGAGATGACGCTGCCCGGCCTGCAGGAATTGGCGCAAGGCGGCACGGCCGTCGGCACCGGCCTCAACGCGCCGGTCGGCTTTGCCGAGAGAGTGGCGGATCGCATCGCCGCGATCACCGGCATCGCCTTCATCACCGCGCCAAACAAGTTCGAGGCGCTGGCGGCGCATGATTCCATGGTGTTCTCGCATGGCGCCATCAACGCCTGCGCCGGCGCCCTGTTCAAGATTGCCAACGACATTCGTCTGCTCGGCTCCGGCCCGCGCTCCGGCCTTGGTGAACTGTCGCTGCCGGAAAACGAGCCGGGTTCGTCGATCATGCCGGGCAAGGTCAATCCCACCCAGTGCGAGGCGATGACCCAGGTCTGCATCCAGGTGTTCGGCAACAATGCGGCCGTGACCTTCGCCGGCAGCCAGGGCCATTTCGAACTCAACGTCTACAACCCGCTGATGGCCTACAATTTCCTGCAGTCGGTGCAACTGCTCGCCGACGCCTCCATCTCGTTCACCGACAATTGCGTCGTCGGCATCGAGGCGCGGGAAGACAATATCAAGGCCGCCCTCGACCGTTCGCTGATGCTGGTGACAGCACTGGCGCCGACCATCGGCTACGACAACGCCGCCAAGATCGCCAAGACCGCTCACAAGAACGGCACAACCTTGCGTGAGGAAGCGCTTGCCACCGGGCTGGTCAGCGAAGCCGACTACGACCGCCTGGTTCGGCCGGAGGAGATGACGCATCCGGGATGATCTTGCGCTGATCGCAAAACTTTACTGCGGTGAACAATCTGTAACCAAATCTGCATCTTTGGTGAACAGTCGCCCTGCTCTATGTGGATGGGCACCACAACCCCTCCCGGAGAGAGCCCATCATGTCCACCAACACGTCCGTTGCCGGTTCCGGCACCGTTTCCAACGCCGCTTCCAACGCCTCAGGCACCATCCTGCTCGGCCGTATCCTGCTTTCGGTCATCTTCGTGCTTTCCGGTTTCGGCAAGCTCACTGCGATCGCCGGCACCGCCGGTTACTTCGGCAGCATGGGTCTGCCGATGCCGACCGTGACGGCGATTGTCGTCGGTCTGCTCGAGCTGCTCGGCGGCCTCGCCATCCTCATTGGCTTTCAGACCCGGATCACCGCCTGGGTGCTGGCAATCTTCACCGTCGCCACGGGATTGGTCGCCCACACCGGCTGGGCCGATCAGATGCAGATGATCAGCTTCATGAAGAACCTGGCGATTGCCGGCGGCTTCCTCGTACTGGCTTCCTCGGGCGCCGGCGCCTATTCGGTCGACGCCAAGCGCGGCTGAAGCAGTCCAGGAACCACTTGCAGCAAGGGGCGCGGAATTTTCCGCGTCCCTTTTTCGTTGTCGGTTTATGCCCGTCGATCAGCCGGCCGGACTTTCTGCTAGGATGAGGTGTCGGGGTGAAGCCAACCGCCGCCGACGTCGGAGGTGACCAATGCCCCGCAATGCGCTGCTTCTGCTTTCGCGGCTGCTGCTCGCCGCTCTATTCGTTCCGTCCGGCTTTCACGCGCTTACCGACATTGCCGGCACATCGGGGTATTTTTCCGGCCTTGGCCTGCCGCTGCCGACACTCGCAGCCTGGGCGACGGGCCTGTTCGAAATGATCGCCGGACTGCTCATCCTCGTCGGCCTCAAGACGCCGATCGTGGCGCTCCTGCTTGCCGCTTTCTGCATCGCGGCAGGCTTCATCGGCCACTATGGCCAGGGCGGCGACGATCCGACGCTGACCTTCATGCATTCGCAGATGCTGATGAAGGACATCGCGCTATCGGGCGGTTTTCTGGCGCTGGCAATGGCAGGCGCCGGCGCCTACTCGATCGACGGGCGGATGCTTCGGATCGGCGCTGAAACGACTTGACCGACACAAGCTGCCGGATTGAGCCGAATACTTGACTGACCCAGATTACTTGGCTGGCATAGTGGGGCCGCCCTCGACCGCCAGCACCAGCCGGCGATTGGTGACCCTCGCCAGTTGCGCCAGTCGTCCGGCCGGCCGCTCGCCGTAAAGATCGGCCAGCGACGCCGGCAGCACCAGCGCCAGCACGCCATTGCCGCGCCTCTCCCATTTCAGCCGCGGCATGACCCCAGGCATTGCCGCCGTCAGCAGGTAGACGACGCGCATCACCGCGGCCAGCACACGGGCGCGCTCGATATAGCGCGGCGTCGCCAGCGCCTTGATTTCCGGCGCAATCGATTCGTTGAAGATGCCCTCATGACGGTAGGCGTTGGCCAGCGCCAGGAAGGCGCGGCCGGGATGGTCGACACCGATGAAGGAGGCGTGGGCAATGATGTTGAGCGATTGCTTGCCCCGGTATTCGGGATGCGCGCGCCAGCCGATGTCGGCAAGCAGGCAGGCGGCCTGGCGGTAGCGCGCCTCGTCGACCGTCTCTTCGATGCCGAAGGCGGCGAAGGTCTTGCCCGTCCACTCGACAAGCTCATGCGCGTGGGTGACCGAGCGCGAACGCAGCCGGGCGAGTTCTTCCGAGGCCGAGATCAGCGGATCCGCCTTCTGCTCGGCTTTATCGAGCAGCGAATAGAGAAAGCCCTCGCGCACGCCAAGTGCCGAGACGATGATCCTGGACGGCTGCATCGCCGCCATGATCTCCTGCAGCACGATGGCGCCATAAGGCAGCAGCGAGCGGCGGTTCTTCGAGACGCCTTCGATACCCCTTATCTTCTCGATCTCGCCCTTGGCGACTTGCTTGAGGAAGTTCGCAGCGCTGTCGATGCCGATCTCGTAATGGTGCATGACGCTCAGCGGATAGCTGGTCATTTCCATGTACAGCCGAGCGAGGTTTCGCCAGGTGCCGCCGACGGCATAGAACGGCCTGCCCTGCCCGCCTTTCAGCAGCTTTGCCTTCGCGAGTTCGTCGCGCGCTATCTTTGCCGCTTGGGCCAGTGAGTTCTTGGCCATGTCCTGCAGGCGCAGGCCGCCCAGCGGCAGCGTGATGCCGTCGCCGATTGCCTCGCCATCGACGTCGACCAGTTCAAGGCTGCCGCCGCCGAGGTCGCCGGCGATGCCGTTGGCCGGGTGGAAGCCGGAAATGACGCCAAGCGCTGAATAGTGGGCTTCTTGGCGCCCGCTCAGCACCTGGACCTCGGTCTTGAGCACATCTTCGGCGCGGTGGATGAAATCGGGGCCGTTGACCGCCTCGCGGGCGGCGGCGGTCGCCAGCACGTACATATGCTCGGCGCCGGCCTGCTCGGACAGCGCGCGGAAACGCCGAAACTCCTCCATCGAACGGGTCACCGCCTCGGGATCGAGCTTTCCGGTCGAGACGATGCCGCGACCGAGGCCGGCCAGCATCTTTTCGTTGAACAGTGTGGTCGGCGAGCGCGCCAGCCCCTCATAGACGACAAGCCGGATCGAGTTCGACCCGATGTCGATGATGGACAGCGGTCGGCGGTCCTGAAGCCGGCCCTGGGACGTTGAAATCATCAGCCGGTCGCTGCGGCGTTTTTCTTGCGGCGCTTGAACTGCGCGATGCGCTTGGGCGCATGCGATTTCAGCGCATCGCCGCGTCCGGAGAGGCTCGGATTGGTCATGAAATATTCCTGCGCGTTGAACGGTTCCTCGCCCTCCTCGAGCGTGGCGCGCCGGGAGGTTCCGTCAGCCAATACGTCGAAACTTTGCTGGTTGTCCATGATGTTGCCCAGCATGATCTGGCCGAGGACTTGTTCATGCACCGTTGGATTGGTGATCGGCACCATGGTTTCGACGCGGCGGTCGAGATTGCGCGGCATCAAATCGGCCGATGAGATGTAGACGATCGCCCCGTCCGACGGCAGTCCATGGCCGTTGCCGAAACAATAGATTCGGCTGTGTTCGAGGAAGCGGCCGACGATCGACTTGACCCTTATGTTTTCCGACAGGCCCGGCACTTGGGGCCTCAGGCAGCAGATGCCGCGCACGACGAGATCGATCTCGACGCCGGCGCGGCTGGCGTCATAGAGCGCGTCGATGATGATCGGGTCGACCAGCGAATTCATCTTCATCCAGATGCGGGCCGGCCTGCCCTCCAGCGCATGGCCAATCTCGTCCGAAATGTGCTTGAGGATGCGCTTGCGCAGCGTGAACGGCGAGGTGGCCAGCCGCATCTCCTCGGTCGGCTCGGCGTAGCCGGTGATAAAATTGAACAGCTGGGCGACATCGCGGGCGATTGTCGGAGCGGTGGTGAAGAAGGACAAGTCGGTGTAGATGCGCGCGGTGACCGGATGGTAGTTGCCGGTGCCGAGATGCACATAATTGCGCAGCTTGCCGTCCTCGCGCCGCACCACCAGCGACATTTTCGCGTGGGTCTTCAGTTCGAGGAAGCCGAACACGACCTGAACGCCGGCGCGCTCGAGGTCGCGCGCCCAGCGGATGTTGGCTTCCTCGTCGAAACGCGCCTTGAGCTCGACCAGCGCGGTCACCGACTTGCCGGCCTCCGCCGCGTCGACCAAAGCGCGCACGATCGGGCTGTCGTTCGAGGTGCGATAGAGCGTCTGCTTGATCGCCACCACTTCCGGATCGGCCATCGCCTGGCGCAGGAACTGCACCACCACGTCGAAGGATTCGTAGGGGTGATGAACGATGATGTCCTTCTCGCGGATGGCGGCGAAACAGTCGCCGCCGTGCTCGCGGATGCGTTCGGGAAAGCGCGGATTGTAAGGCTTGAATTTGAGATCGTCGCGGGCGATGGCGACGATCTCGGAAATCTGGCTGAGCGCCAGCGGACCGGTGAGCACGCTGATCCGGCTCGACGAGACGCCAAGCTCGCCGGCGACGAACTCGCGCAGTTCGGCCGGCATCAGCTTGTCGAATTCGATGCGGATGACCGAGCCGCGACGACGCCGTTTCAGCGCCGTCTCGAACAGGCGCACAAGATCCTCGGACTCCTCCTCGACCTCGATGTCACTGTCGCGGATGATGCGGAACGTACCGGAGCCCTTGACCTCGTAGCCGGGGAACAGCTTGCCGATATAGAGGCCGACCGCTTCTTCCAGCGGAATGAAGCGGACATGATGCTTGCGGTCAGGCAAGCGGATGAAGCGCTTCAGCGCCACCGGCAGACGCAACAGCGCGCTCATCTCCTCGCCATTCCTGCGGTGGCGCAGTTGCAGCGCCATCGAGAAGCCGAGATTGGGAATGAACGGGAACGGATGCGCCGGGTCGATCGACAGCGGTGTGAGCACCGGAAACACCTGCTCCTGGAAATGATCCTCGAGCCAGGTCTTCTCGTCCTTGGTCAGCCCATCGCGGCTGATGCTCTCGATGCCTTCCTTGTCGAGCAGCAGCATCAGAGCGGATAGGCTGTTCTGCTGGTCCTCCTGCAGGCGCTCGACCTCGCGCAGCAATTGTTCCAGCTGTTGTTCAGGGGTGCGGCCGTCCGCGCTCTTCAGCGTGATGCCTTCGCGAACCTGGCCGGCGAGACCGGCGACACGGACCATGAAGAACTCGTCGAGATTGGCGGCCGAAATCGACAGGAAGCGCACCCGCTCGAGCAGCGGATGGTTGGCGTTCAGCGATTCTTCGAGGACGCGGCGGTTGAATTGCAGCCAGGAAAACTCGCGGTTGACGAAGCGGTCCGGATTGCCGCCCTCTGGGCTCGCCACCTCGACAGTGGTGAATTCGCTCTGCACCGGCTTTAGTTCGTTCATGGTTCCTGCTCGTTTCGCACCCGCTGGCCACAGCGTCGCGCGTCGTTGCGGACGCGCAAAAGGACGCTCCCGCCACTTAAGCTACGCATGATCCCCAGCAAAACCGAATTCGGTTTTCGGGGCCATGCCTTAATCGGCTTAGCTTATCCTGTGACAGGCTTTTACGACAGTTTGATTTCATCGATCTTGCAAAGAGACTGCTTATGATCCAGATGCAATCCAGGTACAGCGCGGCGCGTCCTTTGGACGCGCAAAGGACGCGGTGGAATTTTGATTTTGCACATGATCCGGGGTCATGCAGCAAATATAGGAGACGACGATGGCAGGCGGTTCCATTCCCCATTTCCAGAACGATGCGGGTTATGCGGCGATCGACATCGGCGTCAAGGAATTCATGTGCACCGGCGCCAACCCGCCTTTCGACCATCCGCATGTGTTTCTCGACATGGGCGACGACAATGAAAAGGTCTGCCCCTATTGCTCGACGCTTTATCGCTATTCGCCAAAGCTGAAGGCGACGGAAACGCAGCCTGCCGGATGCCTCTATATCCACCAGGCCGCCTGACGCGCACACCATCCGATGGACGACACCCGGTCCCGGCAGGTCGTTATCGCCGGAGCCGGCGTCGCCGGACTGACCGCGGCACTGGCGTTTTCCGAGCGCGGCTATCTGGTGCGGCTGTTCGAACAGGCGCCGCGCCTCGAAGCGGCCGGTGCCGGCATCCAGCTCTCACCCAACGCGACGCGCATCCTTCGCCAGCTCGGCGTGCTCGACCGGCTGTTGCCGGCGGCGGTGCGGCCGGAGGCGGTCGTGCTCAAGGACGCCGCCACGCTACGTGAGCTGGCGCGGGTGCCGCTTGGCGAAGCGGTCGAAAGGCGCTGGCAGGCGCCTTATCTCGTCGCTCATCGGGCTGACCTGCAAGATGCACTGATGGCGCGCCTTGCCGAACGGCCGGACATCAGTCTCGTCACCGGCGCGCGCGTCGGCGGCATCGCCACAGGACCGCGCCATGCCACGGCAACAGTCGAGATTGCCGGCAAGACAGTCGAAGCCGGCGGCTTTCTGCTGATCGGCGCCGACGGCGTCTGGTCGGCGATCCGGGCTTTTGGCGGGTTTGCGGCCAAAAGCCGGTTTTCGGGCGAGCTTGCCTGGCGCGCTACGATCAGTGCAGACAGTGTCGCAGGAGAAGCCCTTGCGGCGGTCGGCGCCGCCAATTGCGTGACCACCTTCCTGCATCCCGGCTTCCACCTCGTCGCCTATCCGGTCAGCAACGGCACGGCGTTCAACCTGGCTGCCTTCACCAGGGGCGAGATCATCGCCGAGCGCTGGTCGGGCCACGCCGACCCCAATATCCTCCTCGGCGCCATGCGTGGCACGGCGGCAGCACTGGCCCGGCTTGCCGAGGATGCCGGCCCGTGGGCTGCGTGGCCGATCCATACGGTAGACCAGGCACAGCCATGGACGACGCCCGCCGGCATCGCGCTGATCGGCGATGCGGCGCATGCGATGACGCCGTTCGCGGCGCAGGGGGCGGCGATGGCGATCGAGGATGCCGCAACCCTTGCCGGCTTTGTCGCCGCCTCACCCGCCGATCCCTGGGGCGCGCTTGCCGCCTGGGAGAAGATGCGGCGGCCGCGTGTCGCCAAGGTCGCCCGCCGCGGTGCCGTCAACCGGCTCGCCTGGCATGCAGCGGGGCCGGTGGCCGTCGCGCGCAACCTGTTCCTGAAGTGGCGCTCGCCGGAAAAGCTCGCGGCCGATCTCGACTGGCTCTATGGCTGGCGGCCGCCGGATGGCGATCGGCAATGAAAGCTCGACCGGTTGGCGGGACAGCGCCCCCTTCTGTCCTGCCCTCTTTGCCAAAAACTTGGCATCTCCCCACTTGGGGGGAGATCGGCCGTCACCTCGGCTTTTGCCAATCTCCAACGTTGCAGGATGAAGCGCGGCGCCGAAACAGAATATCTCCCTCCTTGGGCCTCCTTGTGGGGGAGATGTCCGGCAGGACAGAGAGGGCGCGCCGGGATGAGGCGCTGATTACCCGGAGCATCAATTATAAATCCGCATCGACAGGTCGAGTGAGGCCGGCAGCGGATTCCACCAGCCTGTCCGCAGGCCGGCGATACGCAGAGCCGCCGCTGTCCAGGTGTTGCAGCCAACCAGCGCATTGAAATGGCCGTTGGCTTCGTAGAAGCGGTCGAACTTGGAATAAGCGGCATTCTCGATCAGGATCGGACCGTTCGGCCCTTGCTGGAAACTCGCCGCGATGAAGTCGAGCAGCGCTGCAAAACGCTGCTCGCTGATGTCGAAGCCGGCGACGTCGGGGTGCGGCTCGACAATGTTGCCGGCGACATCGACATGCATCACCGATGCGTCCAATGTCAGCGCCTTCATCACCGGCGCCGCCTTCAGTTCCGACCAGGTCGGCGTCTCCAGATAGAAGGCGCGGCCTCCCCAGCCGAAGACGATGTAGCGGACCCCAGCCATGTCGGCCGGAATGCCGCCACCGACCAGGAAATGGAAGCGCTTGCGCACGTCGTCATCGTCCGGGATGGCGATATCTGTGTGGATCGGATTTTTCCGCACCAGGACGTGCCTGGTGGCGGCGGGATCGGCGGCGGCCGCCGGCAAGAGCGGCCGTGGAATGAATGTGCCCAGAACCACGGCAAGCACGATTGCCACCACCAGAATGGCGAGAAAACGCCCAAGCTTTTTCACGAGGGACGGCTTTTTCATGAGGGACGGCTCGCAATCGGGGCGCAATCGCCTGCTGACGGCTCAGACGCAAAAGAGCCCGGCAGGGTTTCGGCCGGGCTCTTTTGATTCGCGTGAGAGCAATCAGTGCAGGATTTGCGACAGGAACAGTTTTGTGCGCTCGTGGCGCGGATTGTCGAAGAACTCGGCTGGCGTGTTCTGCTCGACGATCTGGCCCTGGTCCATGAAGATCACCCGGTTGGCGACCTTGCGTGCAAAGCCCATCTCGTGGGTGACGCAGAGCATGGTCATGCCCTCTTCGGCGAGGCCAACCATCGTCTCCAGCACTTCCTTGATCATTTCGGGATCGAGCGCCGAGGTCGGCTCGTCGAACAGCATGATTCGCGGATTCATGCACAACGAGCGGGCGATGGCGACGCGCTGCTGCTGGCCGCCGGAAAGCTGACCGGGATATTTGTTGGCCTGTTCCGGAATCTTGACACGCGTGAGGAAGTGCATGGCGATTTCCTCGGCCTGCTTCTTCGGCGTCTTGCGCACCCAGATCGGCGCCAGCGTGCAGTTTTCCAGGATGGTCAAATGCGGGAACAGGTTGAAGTGCTGGAACACCATGCCGACCTCGCGGCGCACCTCGTCGATCTTCTTGAGATCGTTGGTCAATTCCTTGCCGTCGACGATGATCTTGCCCTTCTGGTGCTCTTCCAGCCGGTTGATGCAGCGGATCATCGTCGATTTGCCCGAGCCCGAAGGGCCGCAAATGACGATGCGCTCGCCGCGCATCACCTTCAGGTTGATGTCCTTCAGCACATGGAATTCGCCGTACCATTTGTGCATGGCGATGATGTCGATGGCGACATCGGTGGTGGAAACCTGCATCTTGGCGGCATTGACCTTGATCTCTTCCGCGCTGACTGCATTTTCTATTGTCATGGAAGGTTCCCTTTTTTGTTCTTAGCGCTTGTGGCCGGTGTCGAGCCGGCGTTCCGTGAACATCGAATAGCGCGACATGCCGAAACAGAACAGCCAGAAGACAAAGGCAGCAAACACCAGGCCGGACCTGGCCGTTTGCGGCGTTGCCCAGTTGGGGTCGTTAAAATTCTGTTTGACGACGCCAAGCAGGTCGAACATCGAGATGATCGAAACCAGGCTGGTGTCCTTGAACATGCCAATGAAGGTATTGACGATGCCGGGAATGACCAGCTTCAGCGCCTGCGGCAGCACGATCAGGCCCATTTTCTGCCAGTAACCGAGGCCGAGCGAATCCGCACCCTCATACTGGCCCTTGGGGATCGCCTGCAGGCCGCCCCGCACCACTTCGGCCATATAGGCAGCGGCAAACAGCGAAACACCGATCAGCGCGCGCAGGAACTTGTCGAAGCTGACGCCGGCCGGCAGGAACAGCGGCAGCATGACGCTGGCCATGAACAGCACGGTGATCAGCGGGATGCCGCGCACCGTCTCGATGAAGATGACGCACAGCATCTTGACGATCGGCATCTTCGAGCGCCGGCCGAGCGCCAGCACGATGCCGAGCGGCAGCGACACGGCAATACCGACGAAGGACAAGGTGAGCGTCACCAGCAGCCCTCCCCATAGCGGGGTTTCGACATGCGGCAGGCCGAACACGCCACCAACCAGCAGGATGAAGGCAAAGATCGGCAGCGCCCCGAAGAACAAGATGGCGTTCAGCCCCTTGCGCGGCACCTTCGGGATGAGCAGCGGCACCAGAAGCGCCACGAACAGGATGGCGACCAGGATCGGCCGCCAGCGCTCATCGATCGGATAGCGGCCGAACATGAACTGGCCGAACTTGGCGTTGACGAAGGCCCAACAGGCGCCGGACCAGCCGTCCGGCTGGACGCCGCCCTGTGCCGCCGTGGCGCAAAAGGTACGGTCCGCGCCGGTCCATTGGGCGTTGATGAAGGCCCAGCTGATCAGTTGCGGCAGGATCATCGCGACCAGCACGATGCCGATGATGGTCAGGATCGTGTCACCGGTCGACGCAATCAGGTTCTTGCGTATCCAGGCGCCCAGGCCGCGCTCGCTTGCAGGCGCCGACTGTGCCAGCGCCATTTCGACGCGGACGAAGGAAAGATCGTGCTCCTGCATGTCGCTACCTCTCCACCAGCGCCATTCTGGCGTTGACCACGTTCATGACCGCCGACGTCAACAGGCTGAGTGCGAGATAGACCACCATCATGATCAGCACGCACTCGATAGCCTGACCGGTCTGGTTCAGCACCGTGCCGGTCGTCGCCGTCAGATCCGGGTAGCCGATGGCGATGGCCAGGGACGAGTTCTTGGTCAGGTTCAGATATTGGCTGGTCAGCGGCGGAATGACGATCCGCATGGCTTGCGGAATGACGACAAGCCGCAGGATCGATCCCGGCCGCAGCCCGAGCGCACCGGCTGCCTCGGTCTGACCCTTATTGACGCCCATGATGCCGGCCCGCACGATTTCGGCGATGAAGGCCGCCGTATAGAAGGACAGCGCCAGGTAGAGCGACAGGAACTCCGGCTTGACCTGAAAGCCACCAGTCAGGTTGAAGGTCGATTGCTTTGGATAATCGAAGCTCAGCGGGAAGCCGCTGAGCGCGTAGGCCAGCAACGGCAAGCCGATGATCAAAGCCGCCGATGTCCAGAACACAGGGAATTGCTGGCCGGTCGCCATCTGCCGCTGACGCGCCTTGCGGGCGACGAACCACGCCATGGCGATGCCGAGAAGCAAAGCAACCAGGATCAGCCAGGAGCCTTCGCCCCACACGGCGCGTGGAAAATAAAAGCCGCGTTGGTTGAGAAAGGAGCTGAACGGCAAATTGATGCTTTCACGCGGCGGCGGCAGCACCGAAAGCACGCCGGAATACCAGAAGAAGATGACCAGCAGCGGCGGGATGTTGCGAAAGACCTCGACATAGACCATACAGATCTTGCGGATCAGCCAGTTGTGCGAAAGCCGGCCGACGCCGAGGATAAAGCCGATGATGGTGGCGGTGACGATGCCGGCGGCGGCAACGATGAGGGTGTTGATAAAGCCGACCACGATGGCGCGGCCATAGGTCGAATCCGACGAATAGGCGATGGCGCTGTCACTGATGTCGAAGCCGGCGCGACCCCTGAGGAAGCCGAAGCCTGACGCAATGCGCAGGCGCGTCAGATTGTCGATGGTGTTTTGGACGATCCACCAGACCAACGCAACCAGCACGATGACGACCACCGCCTGGAAGACTATGCCGCGGACCTTTGGATCATTGATGAAGGAGCCGCGGCTTGGCTCCTCGCGAAGAATTTCCTGCGATGCCATTCGACCATCCCCTGGAAAGAGAAACCGGGAGGCAGACGATCTGCCTCCCGGATCACATTTCGATCAGCGGATCGGCGGAGAGTATTGCAGACCGCCCTTGGTCCACAGCGCGTTGATGCCGCGCGCGATCTTCAGCGGGCTGCCCGACCCGACATTGCGTTCGAACATTTCGCCGTAATTGCCGACGGTCTTGACGATGTTGACGACCCAGTCGTTGGAGACACCGAGATCGGTGCCGATCTTGGTATCGGCCTCCTGGCCGAGCACGCGCTTGATCTCGGGATTGTCCGAGGCCTTCATTTCCTCGACATTGGCCTTGGTGATGCCGAGTTCCTCTGCCTGCAGCAGCGCAAAATAGGTCCACTTGACGATGTGGTACCACTGGTCGTCGCCCTGGCGCACGGCCGGTCCGAGCGGCTCCTTGGAGATGATCTCAGGCAGCACGACGTGGTCGGCGGGCGCGCCCAGCGTCAGCCGGATGCCGTAGAGACCTGATTGGTCGGTGGTGTAGACATCGCAACGGCCGGCGTCATAGGCCGCGTCGACCTCTGACAGCTGTTCGAATACGACCGGGCTGTACTCCATCTTGTTCGTCTTGAAGTAGTCGGCGAGGTTGAGTTCGGTCGTGGTGCCGCTCTGCACGCAGACCGCCGCGCCCGAAAGCTGCAGCGCGGAATTCACCCCCGGCAGCTTCTTGGCGTTGATCATGAAGCCCTGTCCGTCATAATAGGTGACACCGACGAAGTTCAGACCAAGCGCCGTATCGCGGTTGATGGTCCAGGTGGTGTTGCGCGACAGAACGTCGATCTCGCCTGACTGCAGTGCGGTGAAGCGTTCCTTGGCACTGAGCGGCGTGAACTTGACCTTGGTGCCATCGCCGAACACGGCGGCCGCGACAGCGCGGCAGAAGTCCGCATCGATGCCTTGCCAGTCGCCCTTGTCGTCCGGCGCCGAGAAGCCGGCCAGACCGGTCGACACGCCGCATTGGATGAAGCCCTTGGCCTTGACGTCGTCGAGCGTGGCCGCCGACGCGGCCGAAGCCACCAATCCAAGCGCGGCGGCGCCCAGAATGCCGATTGCAATGTGTTTCATAACCCACAGACCCTTTTCTGTTTTTTTCAGGCGAACCTGACTTTTTTTTCCGTGTGAACGCAGCTTCCCGTTCCGGCCCATTACCGGAACCCGCATCGCAACCGACGCGCTGCCTCCCATTCACGAACTGCATCGAAGGCGATTATCACAGTGAGGTCAAGGAAAATGACCGAAACCCAAAGAGTTTCAAACCATTTGCCGCAAATGCCTGAATTGCAGACAAACGCGCCCGAAAATTAGCCAGCAACTGCGAGGTCCGGCCAACGCGAATCGGAGCTGGCTTCTAAAATCCGTCTTCGGGGAGGCAGCGCCGCGCCGGAAAGCCATCGGAGCGATTGGCACAACCAGTCCGCCGGCTGGCGGTTGGCGAACGGTTGCGCGGCCAATGCCGCCGCACTATGGCTAGCGCTTCATCAGAGGCGAAGCGCAATGGCAAAAGACGGCAATGAAATGGGCATCAACACGCGGCTTGCCCACTCGGGCAACAATCCGCATGACTATTTCGGCTTCATCAACCCGCCGGTCGTGCATGCCTCGACCGTGCTCTTTCCCAACGCGGCGACGATGGCGGCACGCGGCCAGAAATACACCTACGGCACGCGCGGCACGCCGACCACCGACGCGCTTGCCAGCGCCATCGACGGACTGGAAGGCTCGGCCGGCACGATTGTGGTGCCCTCCGGCCTGGTGGCGGTGACAGTGCCGCTGCTCGCCTTCCTGTCGGCGGGCGACCATGTCCTGATTGTCGATTCCGTCTATCACCCAACCCGCAATTTCGCCGACACGATGCTGAAACGGCTAGGCGTCGAGGTCGAATATTACGATCCGCATGTCGGCGCCGGTATAGCGGCGTTGATCAAATCCAACACCAAGGTCGTGTTCACCGAATCGCCGGCCTCCAACACTTTCGAGGTGCAGGACATACCGGCCATTTCCAGCGCGGCACACGCCGCAGGTGCGATCGTGATGATGGACAACACCTGGGCGACGCCGCTCTACTTCCGCCCGCTCGACCACGGCGTCGACATCTCGATCCATGCGGCGACGAAATATCCGGCCGGCCATTCCGACGTGCTGCTCGGCACGGCGTCGGCCAACAAGGCCTGCTGGAAACAGCTTTGCGAGACATTTTACACGATGGGCTGCTGCGCCGGGCCGGACGACGTCTATCAGGTGCTGCGCGGCCTGCGCACCATGGGTGTGCGCCTCGACCACCATCAGCGCAGCGCTCTGGCGATCGCCGGCTGGCTGGAGGGCCAGCCGGGCGTGGCGCGGGTGCTGCATCCAGCGCTTGCCAGCCATCCCGACCACGATCTCTGGAAGCGCGACTTCTGCGGCTCGAGCGGCATTTTTTCGATCGTGCTCAAGGGCGGCGGCCAGAAACAGCAGCATGCCTTCCTCGACGCGCTCAGGATATTCGGCCTCGGCTATTCCTGGGGCGGCTATGAGAGCCTTGCGGTGCCGGTCTTCCTCGGCGACCGCGTCGTCGCCAAGGGGTCTTATGACGGCCCGCTCATCCGCCTGCAGATCGGGCTCGAGGATGTCGAGGACCTCACAGCCGATCTGGCGCGCGGCCTCGCCGCGGCGGCCGCTTAAGGCTTGCCAAGCTGATTCGAAAAAGTTGCTGACGGCTTTACCGTGATCGAACCCTGCCAGTCAGCAACCGTCGCTCGGGTGTCGGCGGACAATCTGTGCTAAAATAGCGCTATGAAAGCCTGGCTGGAAGCCGCAAAGCGCTGGGCGCGCGACATCAAGCTTGATGTCGTCGCCCTGTGGCTCGCCGCGCGCGACCCTCGGGTGCCCTGGTTTGCGAAGTTCGTTGCCGGGATCGTGGCCGCCTATGCGCTTTCCCCCATCGACCTCATCCCCGACTTCATTCCGGTGCTCGGCTATATCGACGATCTGATCATCGTTCCGCTCGGCGTAGTCCTGGCCATCAGGCTTGTTGCGCCGTCGCTGATGGCCGAATTTAGGGCGCGGGCTGCCGCGCTCGAAAAACAGCCGCAAAGCAGGATGGGGATGTTCATTGTCGTGGCGCTCTGGCTGGCTTTGGCAGCTTTGCTGATCTGGGCGTTCTGGCCCACGCACGCCAAATAGTCCGACCAGGCCTGCACCTGAAGCAGCCTTGCCTGCTGCTAAAACCCTAGCGCCAGCCACGCCGTCCCGGCAAGCAGCGTAACCAGCGTCAGCGGCAGCCCGACCTTGAAGAAGGCGGCGAACGACAGAGGTGTGCCGGAGACCCGTGCGTACTCGGCGACGATCAGATTGGCGACTGAACCGAGCAGCGTGAAATTGCCGGCCAGCGTCGAGCTCATCGCGACGACCAGCCAGGCGCGCTCAGGGTCGTCCAGGCCGGGTATGAACGGCCGCAGCGCCAGCACGGCCGGGACATTGCTCATGATGTTGGACAGCACCGCGGTGAAGCCTGACAGCCGCCAGACGTCGTCCAGCCCGAGGCTTTTTGCCGAGGCTATGATGTCGGGCGTGAGCAGCGTCTTCTCGGCGCCGGCGACGACGATGAACAGGCCGGCGAACATGAACAGCAACGGCCCGTCGATCTCGCGGTAGATGCGCGCCGGCTTTATGGCACGGGTCACGAGAAGAATGGCGCCGCCGATGAGCGCCGCCTTGGCGACCGGAACGCCGGCAAAGAAGGCGATCGCCAGTCCGATGCAGACGACCACCGCCTTGAGTACCTGGCCCGGCAACATGCGGCCGCGATAGACTTCGGGGCTGAGTTCGGCCTTGCGCGCGAACTCGGCGCGATAGACGATGCGCACGATGACGACGACGGCGACGAGGCCGAACAGCGCGACCGGCGCCAGGGCCGCCGAAAAGGCCGGATAGGAAATCCTCGACAGCGCGCCGATGACCATATTCTGCGGGTTGCCGGTGATGGTGGCGACACTGCCGCAATTCGACGCCGTAGCGGTGGCGATCAGATAGGGGACAGGGTTTCGGTTGATGACGCGGGTGACGTGGACGACGATCGGCGCCATGACCAGGCAGATCGCGTCGTTGACCAGAAACGCCGACAGCACCCCGGTCAGCAGCGTCACCATCGCCAGCAGCATGAACGGCGCATGCGCATGCTCGATGGCAATGGCGCCGAGCGCACGGAAGGCGCCCGAGACCTTCAGATGCGCCACGACGATCATCATGCCGAGCAACAGCGTGATGGTGTCGAAACTGATGGCGCGGTATGCGTCCTCCAGGCTGAGTGCGCCGATGGCGATCATCGCCGCACCGCCGAGCAGCGCGATGCCTGCCCGGTCGAGGCGCAGGCCGGGGAACCTGCCGACGGCGACGCCGGCATAGGTCAGGATCAGGATCAGCAGTGCCGCCGCGCCCATCAAAGTCATTCGTGGAAAAGCCCCGTTCAGATCCGCCCTGCCCCAGGCCCTAAGGGCAGCCGGCGCAAGCTGTGATTCCTGCCGCCATACTCACCCTAGCTCAATCCGATCGAGCAAGCCTTTTGGCAACATCAAACATTTATGTGACGCGCACGCCGTCGAACCATTGGACTGGCGCACCATCGGCCAACAGACAATCACACCGGCAGAATATCTCGTAAAACGTCGGGTAGGGTTCCGTCAAAAGATGAAAGGCTTGGAAGATGCCCAAGCTCATTGAAATCGTGGGCTCTATCATGCCCTGAACACTCGGCTGACGCGGGGAACAAGCAGCCGATTGCGGAGTTGGAACGGCGGTAGAGGTTTGCCGGTATGAGACCCACTCCCGTGCTGCAGTACATTTATAGGATAATTGCTCGCGACGTTTTTCTCGTGCTTGCGCGTGACCCTCTTTGCGCGGCGTGGCCGCAATGACGCAGCGCGATCGTAACGCCACTTCACCACGGGAAGACAAGAAGGACGGCATAGGGCGAGCACTTGGACTCGGCCTTATCACCGGCGCCGCCGACGACGATTGCTCGGCGATCGGCACCTATGCAAGTGCCGGCGCGCGCTTTGGCCCGGACCTGCTTTGGACCGCTCCTGTAACGCTGCCGATGATGTACACGGTCGTGTATCTCTCGTCGAAGCTTGGACAGGTTTCGGGCCGCGGCCTCTTTCATGCGATCAAGGACTTCTATCCCCGATGGCTGCTCTGGGCTGTCCTGGTGGGCGTGCTGATCGGCAACACGATCGAAGCAGCCGCCGATCTCGGCGGCATGGCTGCATCCATCAACATCTTCCTTCCTGTTCCGATTCCCCTCATTGTGGTTGTAGTCGCGGCCGCTATCTTTGCTCTCCAGCTTTGGGGCTCTTACACGCTCATACGCAACATCTTCCGCTGGCTCGCGCTGGCCCTGCTTGCCTATGTCGGCTCGGCCATCCTGGCGAAGCCGGATGCGGCAGCCGTGCTGTGGGGAACCCTTGTTCCAAAAATCCAGTTCAGCCGCGAGTTCCTGTCCATTCTGGTGGCCATCATCGGCACCACCCTTTCAGCCTATCTCTACACCTGGCAGTCGAATGAGGAGGTGGAGGAAGAGATTGCCGAGGGGAGAACGACGTTGAGGAAGCGCAAGGGTGCCACCGACGGTGAACTGCGCCGCTCCCGCCGCGATATCCTGATCGGCATGATTTTTTCCAACCTCATCATGTACTTTATCATCCTGTCGACAGGGTCTACGCTCTATGAAGCCGGCGAGCACGACGTCGAGACCGCCGCTCAAGCAGCCGAAGCTCTCAAGCCGCTCGCTGGTGCAGCCGCTGGCGTACTGTTCGCGGCCGGCGTGATCGGGGTCGGGTTCCTTGCCGTTCCGGTCATGACGACAGGTGCCGCATACGATCTGGCGCAGGCGGTTGGATGGGAGCACAGCCTTCATGCCAAGCCGCGTGAGGCGCCAAAGTTCTATACCGCGATCGGCGCCTTCACGCTGATTGCTGTTGGCCTGAATTTCCTGGGTTTCAACCCAATGAAGGCGCTCGTCTGGTCCGGTATCGTGCAGGGCTTTTCCACGCCGCCACTGCTTCTTCTTATCATGCTGATGACGAACAACCCGCGGATCATGGGAGACAAGGTCAACAGCCGGACAACCAACGCCTTGGGATGGGCTACTACGATCGCAATCTTTTCCGCCTCTTTGGGGCTGGTGGCGACCTGGTTTATCTAGGTCACCATGACGCTCGCGCTCGAGTCCGGCAATTCGAGCTCACTTTCAATGAAGGAGTTGGCAATGAAGGAGTTGGTCTGCACATCTGCCGCAGCTACCGCGCTCCCGGCGGCATGGCCAAGTGCGCGTGCTTCTGGAAGATCGCAATCTTGTCGGGATAGGTAATCCGGATCTCGCGTCCGCATCCCTCGCACTTGTAATGGGAAACGACCTGAAACCAGCGGCCGTTCTTGATGACGGTGAAGTTGCACTGCGGGCATTGGAAAGTCAGGCCAACAGAGAATAGGCTGGGAGACAGGGACATTGCAGCACTTCTTGTCAGTCTGGCGGATCGACGACGAAGGATGCGGCAATCAAATCGTCGGCATCGATTCTGCCCTTGCCGTCCTCCAGGACTGCTGCGACCTTTCGAAAGGTCTTCAGTTCGTTTTCGGTAATCCGGGCGCCGCGCATCCTCTCAGCGAGGTCAGCCACGCGTATTCGCAGCGCCTGCGACGCTCCAATCTCACGGTTCGACATGGTGATCACATTCCTCGTCGCTCGACTCCCGCCGCACCTTTCGGCACGGCGGGTCCAGTCGCTTAGCTCATTCGATGACTTTGATGATCTTGCGCGTGCCCGGGTCAACCACAACGGTCCGGTTGTCGACCACCACGTAACGGTATTTTGTGTCGGGGACTTCATGAAGTTCGACGGTTTCGGGCAAGGTTGAGCCGATATTGAGCTCCACTCCAGGGATTTCCACCGATGCCAGCGGCTGCTTTTTGACATACTCCCTGATGACGGTCTCCTGTTCAGGCTCGATGACTACGTCCTGAGCGGCAGCGGCGGCGATACCGGCCAGCAACAGAAACCCAGCGGCTGCAGTGGAAAGACGCATACTCATAAGTGCCTCCTTGATGTGAGCTCTATTGCGCTGAACGGCATCGTCTTCGCGCCAGGCTCACCAAACCTCAGGCAGCCGCAAACGTTCCTTGGTTGGGCTTCGGTCTGATTCGAGACGGGACCTAAGTCTCACCTGTTTTCGCGTAATAGCCCGGACACCGCGCCACCCGGCACTGCGGCTGCTCGTAGCAGTCGCTTGCTGTGAGCTCACGCAAGGAGCCGATGGAAAATGGCGTCCACCAAGCCCGCTGGTTACTCGCTGCGGTCTTCGCCGTCTCCATCTCGTTCCTTGGCGAACGGTCGGTGGCCAGGGAAGCCGGACTTTGACGATTGGACCAAGAATGAATTGCGATCTGCGCAGCTACGTCCCTTCCTGCGCTGATACGGACTACCCGCCATTCCTCAATTTTGTTGGCGGGTGGTCCACAATCACGACTGGCCAACTCCGCCCGGGCGAGGCCTGTCAGCGGTTCGAAGGTCGCGCGGCAGCATCACTTCACATCAGGTCTTCGGCAACCCCGTCGAATTTCCTGAGGCCCGCGCTTGGAGGCTTTTGCTCAAGAAGGCATTGTTCAGATGCGGCCGCCTCGAAAGCGGCGAACGCAGCCTGGTGACTGCAATGTCCGGCCAGGCATTCCTCGATCATTCGGATTGCTTCAAGTCGGGACGGCTTGTCCATGGATGGCCATGGTTGTTGCAGCGCTTTCGCAGCGTCGGCTATCGACGCGATCGCCTTCGCTTTGCCATTCAAGGTGATTGAAATCGGGGTGAACGCCGTCATTTTTAAAGCTCGCCGGGATTGAAAGCGGCTAAACGCAAAGACAAGGCAGTGGTTGCATGGTTGTGAATTCAGAGCGCCGCTGTCCGAAACGATCGAGGCTGAACACGCACGTCCGATAGCCTTGATCGTTTCGGCGGCGCCCGCGCTGAAGTCCTGCCTGGATTCGACCGGGAAGCCCCATCGTCCTTAACCGAACTGAAAACCAGCCCAGCAGCAAATACCGTGGAACCTTTCAAAGCCGCATGCCTTGTCCGTTCTTCATGAAAGGAGGTGCGAAATGAGCCTTGACATAGGAAAAGTCGCCATAGCCTTGCTTGGCCTGCTTGCCTACAAGAATAGGGACAAGATCGGCGAGTTAATCGCCGGTAGGAACTCGACAGATGCCAAAAACGCTGGCTCCACCGGCGGGCTCGGCGACATCCTGGAGCGTCTCAAGAATGCGGGTGCGGGCGATCAAGTCGATTCTTGGGTTGGTACAGGATCGAATCGCCCCGTTCAGCGCGACCAAGTCGAGAAAGCGATCGACCCGCAAACATTGAGCGATCTCGCCGAGCAAACCGGATTGTCCCGCGAGGAACTTCTCGACCGGCTCACAAGTGAACTGCCCGACGCAGTGGACAAGCTTACTCCCGACGGCCAGATGCCTGTGAGTAAAGGTCCAAATCTCCTCGACGAGGCACCTGGAGCTAGTCGCACTTAGCACCAAGCTGAAAAATCAAAGCCCGCGCCTCCGGGCGAGGACGCGGGCCGATCAGCGTATCGCCGATACTATGTCTCCGGGCTGGACACAGAAAATGCTGGCGATCCCGACAGGATTCGAACCTGTGACCATCGGCTTAGAAGTCGTGTGCGATCCCCTCACGAGGGGTAACAGAACAGAACATCGCACCTACGAAAAATCGCGGAAATCCCTTGCATAGATAGGTTTGTGAGCCTATGTTGCTAACGTGGGGTAACGGCGAATAACAGGCTGGCGCGTTACCCTACTGTTACCCAGGAGGGTTTTGATGGCCAAGGCGCTGAAAGCGGTATCACTCACCAAGTTCAAGACGGATCCGTCGAAGAGGCTGGAAATCCCGGACGGGATATTGCCCGGCCTCTATTTCGTCATCCAGCCGACCGGCAAGAAGTCATGGGCCGTGCGCTACCGTGTCAACGGGAAGCCGAGCAAGTTCACAGTCGGCAACTACCTTGCCGGCGACGATCCGAAGCTGGCGGGCGAGGAACTGATACGCATTCGCCGCGAGGCCTCCGACATTCTGGACAGGGTGAGACGCGGCGAAGACCCTGGAGCCGAGAAGCAGCTTGCCAAGCGCGCGCCGGCCGCCGACGTGACGCGCGATCTCTTCCGCGCCGTGGCGGAACGCTACCTCAAGGAATACGCATCCAAGCGCCGGAACTACCCCGAGAAGGCCCGCCTGTTGGGAATGCGGCTTCAAGATGACGGGTGGCACGTCATTGAAGGCAGGGCGGTATCCCTGTGGGGCGAGAAGCGCATTCAAGAGATCACCCGCCGCGACGTTCGCGAGCATCTGGAGAAGCTGGCGCAAGCCGCGCCTATCGGAGCCAACAGGACGTTTTCCGAGCTGCGCAAGTTCTTCAATTGGGCGGTGGGCAAGGACATTGTCACCGTCTCGCCGATCACGGGTCTACAGCCGCCCTCGGAAGAAAACGCCAGCCGCAACCGCGTCTTAATTCGCCGCGCTGAAATCCCCGGCTCCACTGACAATGAGTTCCGGTGGCTCTGGCAGGCCGCGGCGAACTATGACCGCGCCGAGGATGGCGAGGGCAAGGGCGGCATCGGCAAGAAGCATCGCGGCCCGTTCGGTCCAATGGTGCACATGCTCGTCCTCACCGGCCAGCGCCGCACGGAGGTCGCTGCCATGGAATGGCGGGAAGTCGACCTAGAGGCCGGTACGTGGACGATTCCGGCATCCCGCGCCAAGAATGGGCAGCCGCATCTTGTGCCGCTCTCTGAACCGGCTGTTGCCATCTTGAAGGCCATGCCTCGCATCAAGGGCGCCGGGTACGTTTTCACGACCGACGGCGAACAAGCGGTCAGCGGTTTTAGCCGGATGAAGAACCGCATCGACACGCTCATGGGCGAGATCGCCGAGAAAGAGCTTGGCGAGGAGCACACAATTCCGGCCTGGACGCTTCACGACATTCGTAGGACCGTCGCCGCCGGCATGCAGCGCCTTGGCGTGAAAATGGAAGTCACCGAAAAGGTGCTGAATCACACGGCGGGATCTTTCGGCGGCATTGCGGGCGTCTACCAGGTGCACGACTACGCGGACGAGAAGCGCGCCGCGCTTGAGGCTTGGGGCCGCTTCGTCGCCGACGTGGTCGAAGGCAAGCCCGCCGGCAACATCACCTATCTATATCAGGAGCGGGCATGATGGCCGAGCGCTCAAATTTGGAACAAGTAAGAGCGTTGGCGACAGGTAAAGTTGCTATTTCAGATATGGAACCCGATCTTTCCGCCGAATTGATAGGCTCGATGTGCTGCATGATTGTCGAGATATCGAAGGATCGCGGGTACCTCCCGAAAGGACGTGTTCGGGAATTCGAGAAAAGTGCGCAAAAGCTCAAGGAAGACGGGATACGCGCCAGCGCGTGGTTTGGAGGGTTCGATGCCGTGCTCACGACGGCGATACCTGCTTTCGAGCAGGCGGGCGTGGCGCTCGATCAACAAACACGAGCAACGTTGGAGTTCATGCGTTTTCCGAATCGGACATATTACGAAAAGCGGCGTGTCGATTTGGCTAAGGCTTTTGTAGATCTCGAACGCGAGATTTTCGCGCTGGCAAACCGTAGACCGGGACGTCCGAAGGGCAAAGGCGCTTTCGATAAACAGGATGAGATCATCATCATCAATGCTCTGACGATCTGCGCGATCCAAGCAGCAAATGGGGCGGACAGGAACAACATTCAGCAGACAGTGAAAGCAGTGAAAACGGCGCTGAGGTATGAAATTGAAAGGATGAACTTCCCGAAGCGTGGAAGCGAGGACACGCCTGCAGCTCGCGTGCATGGCAAGCGTGTCCGGCGTAAGATTCCTGAGGTTCTTAATTCATTGAAGCAACTCGCCGAACGAGACAAAAACTCGGAATAGCTTCCAAATATTTGGTCCGTGCCTCACCTTAGAAGGCCGGGTTAAGTGGCGTTACCTAATTGGAGTAACGCCATGCACTCTCATGTCAATCAAGAATATTTCACGTCAAACCAGCTGCGCGCTCGGTATGGTGGCCGGTCTCACATGTGGATCGAACGCCGTCTTAGAGATGATTCCGCTTTCCCCCGCCCCGTCTACTTCGGCCGTCTCCGCTATTGGAAGATGTCCGAAATAGAAGCCTGGGAACGTCAGCAGGCAGCCAACAGCAGCGGGGTCGCGGCATGAGCGCCGGGTTCATCCCCACGCCTGAAATGGTCGACGCGGTGTCCGAGTGGCATCAGCGCCAGGGCGCGGAGCAGATTCGTCGCCCGCTGGTGCCCTTTCTTCGCGACCAATTCGGCCTCGACAATGCGCAGGCTATCGCTGTGATCCGCAAGGCCAACCTTCGGCGTCAGCGTGCAGCGTGAGGGCGCGAAAAGAGCGAAAGCCGGCCGCGGATCTGGCGCGAACCGGCCTTCAGGAAATGTCACGCTTGGCGGCTGATGACGTTTTGGAAAATAACCATAATCCGGTTTATTTTCAAGCGAAACGATTGCAGTCCCGCTTTGCCATCTCATGGCCGCTGGCCAGCGCCGTTGCCGACCTCGTCTACGGGCGGGCGCCCGCATGACGAACGAACCAGTTCCGGGTGCCGTCGTTGCCGCTGTCCGTGTAGCTCGCTTCAGCCTGCTCGACGCGCAGTTTTGTCTCGATGACGCCGACTACGAATGCATGCTGCTCGACAGCTTGGTCGGTGGTTCTGCCGCGCTTTTGGCCGAATGGGCGGGCCGGCGAGTGCCGCAGGACCCCGACCCGCGCAGATTGTGGAACCCATGCGACCCGTCTTCGGGGCTGGTGCCCGAATGGATGATCGAAGCCGCCACCGAATGGCGTCTGTCGAAACGGAGGAGCTACTGATGCATCTCCGACCGGACCCCGTGGATGATGCCACGATATGGGCAACCGCGCATTGGTGGACAGCACCGCGGCCGCTGATGCCGATCTTGATGCGCAAATTCAAAATCACCGAAGCCGAAGCGATGCAGGCCATTCGCGTTGCCTCCGATGCAACGAGGCTGCCCTCATGAACTATAGGCACGAAGACCCAGTGGCGGCACGGATGGTGATCCCCTTCAAAGAAGTCGAAGACGACGCCCTCTTAGGCGCGGTGCTACTTGAAGACGTGCATGCGTTTCTCAGGCGGTTTGTTGCTTATCCGTCCGAAGAAGCAGGCGTGGCGCACGCACTGTGGATCGCGCACACGCACCTGATGGATGCATGGGAATCGACGCCGCGCATAGCCTTCCTGTCGCCAGAGCCCGGATCAGGGAAAACACGGGCACTGGAGATATCCGAACTGCTCGTCCCGCGTCCGGTCGAAGCGGTGAACGTCACGCCGGCCTACCTCTTCCGCAAGGTTGGAGACCCGGACGGAGCCTCGACGATCCTGTTTGACGAGATTGACACAGTGTTCGGGCCGAAGGCCAAGGACAACGAGGAAATCCGAGGCTTGCTCAACGCCGGCCATCGACGCGGCGCGGTTGCAGGGCGATGCGTGGTTCGAGGTAAAATAATCGAGACGGAGGAAATCCCCGCCTACTGTGCGGTCGCGCTTGCCGGTCTCGGCGGTCTACCCGACACCATCCTGTCCCGATCTGTCATTGTTCGCATGCGCCGCCGAGCGCCCGATGAACAAATCGAAGCCTATCGGCGACGCGTTCATGAGCCTGAAGGCCAGGCATTACGAGACAGACTCGCCGCATGGGCCGTCGATTGCGTCGAGCGTGTCACGAATGCTTGGCCGGACATGCCCGAGGGTATCAAAGACCGTGACGCCGATGTCTGGGAACCACTCCTGGCCGTTGCCGATGATGCCGGCGGCAACTGGCCTGCCCGCGCCCGTGTAGCGGCTGTAGCGCTTGTTACCCTTTCTAAGGAGAGTACACCCAGCCTCGGAATCCAACTCCTGACAGACCTCCGTACGGTGTTCGGTAACGCTGAGGCAATGGCGACCACCAGCATTCTGGACGGGCTGCACAATCTCGACGAATCCATTTGGGCAGATATCAAGGGACTGCCCCTGAAAAGCCTCGGGCTGTCCAAACGCCTTAAGACGTACGGGGTTCACTCGAAAAACGTCCGCGTTGGTGCCTGGGTCGGCAAGGGCTATAGCCGCGAAGACCTTCACGACGCATGGAAGCGATACTTGCCGGCATAAATGTAGCCCCTCCAGAGGGCTGACTACTACATAGTTCAAGGGGAAAAGAGAGGGTATTAAAAGGCTCTGGGTGTATCCCGCCATAAAGCCGCTACATCCGCTACAATGCATTCAATCGAACGCCGGTTTTTCTTCGTAGCGCCTCTCGGCGCTTCTGGCGCATCCATCCGCCAAAAAACACGGCGTTCGATCTGCGAGCATAGGATATTCAATCCGATGCTTGAAGACTTTGAATACCTTGCAATTCAACGGCTTTATCGGTAGATTGGTGATCGATTTGGCGGTTCGGGTAACGCTCGGGTAACAAATCCGTCAAATCAGCGCACATTAGCGGCTCAAATCGGAGCGAAAAAAATGCAGGCAGAAGCCGCAGAGACGAAGCAGGCAACCCGCCGGGAACGTGGCGTGACGCGTAACGGCAAGATGCGTCTGCCGTCGCTCAATGACTTGGACAAGCGCACTGCTTCCTATCGAGATACCACCGATCTCATTGAGAAGGTGATTTCAGAGCGCGGCGGCAGGGATCAGGTTGATATCGCCAGGGTCGCGTACGTCGAGACGTGGTCCGTTCTGACGACGCAGCTTCGTGCGATGCAGGTTCAATGGCTCAACGGCCAATCGGTTGACTGGACGGAATTCACCACCATTGCCAACGCGCGGCGGCGCGAGGGCGAACGGATGGGCGATCCGGCGCCACGGGACATCACCTCGCTGGGTGATTACGTCCGGAAGAACTACGGTGCGGCTGCCGAATGAAAGCCCTCCGCGACGTTCCCATCGACAAGGCGCTGCTCGACCAGGGCCTACTCGGCGCGGCCCTCGGAGACGCTCAGACATGGGCGCCGTGGATAGCGACGCTTCGTGCCGCGTTCGCCCTGCCAATGACGGAAAGCGACCTTGCCACGTTCAAGCAGGTTGCCGGGGCCAGGGACGTGCCAGAGAGCCGCGTACGCGAGCTTTGGGCCATCGTTGGGCGCCGATCGGGCAAAAGCCGCATGGCCGCCGCTGTGGCCGCGTATATGGCCGCTTTCGCCATAGATCATTCCAAGCTTAGCCCCGGCGAGGTAGGCACGGTGTTGGTGCTGGCCGCCTCGAAGGCGCAGGCGGCGGCCGTCCACAACTATGTCAGGGCGTTCTTCCAGTCGTCGCCTTACCTGCGCTCCCTGCTGCTCCAGCCCACTGCCGACGAGATCCGGCTCTCCAACGGCATCGTAATCGCTGTTCATTCGAGCTCCTACAAAACCGTCAGGGGCAGGACATTGGTTGCGTGCGTTTTCGACGAAACGGCGTTCTGGAGGGATGAGAGCAGCAGCCAGCCGGACGTTGAAAGCTATAGAGCGATCTTGCCGGCGTTGGCGACGACCAAGGGCCTTTTGGTGGCTATCTCCTCGCCCTATCGGCAAGCCGGCTTGCTCTATAGCAAGTTCCAAGATGCCTATGGCCAGAACGTTCCCAACGTCCTTGTCGTCAAGGCAGCGACATCCGTCTTCAACCCGACCATCGACCCGACCATCATCGAACAGGCACACCGCGAAGATCCCGAATCGGCGAGCGCCGAGTGGGATGCCGAGTTTCGAGGCGACTTGTCGAACTATATCGACCGTCGCGTTGTCGAGGCGTGCATCGAGCCCGGAGTTTTCGAGCGCGGTTATGTTCGCGACTACCGCTACACCGCCTTTTGCGACCCGAGTTCTGGTGCAAGCGACAGCATGACGCTGGCGATCAGTCACCGAGAAGGCGCTCGCGCCGTCCTGGACTGTCTGCGCGAGGTCAAGGCGCCATTCTCCCCGACCGACGTTGTGAACGAGTTTGCCGCCGTCCTGAAGACCTACCAATGCACTTCCGTGAAGGGCGATGCCTACGCTGTCGGATGGGTGAAGGAAGCATTCGACAAGGTCGGCATCCGCTATGTGCCGAGTGAGCGCAACCGGAGCGAGATCTATCTGGACGCGCTGCCCGCATTGATGGGCCGCTCTGCCGTCCTGCTCGATAACCCGCGCCTTGTCGGACAGATATCGCAGCTTGAGCGGCGCACGATGCGCTCCGGCCGCGATGCGGTCGACCACATGCGAGGGATGTCCGACGATCTCGCCAACGCCGCACTGGGCGCCATCGTCAATGCGCCGAACGCGGAAGCCGCCAAGCGGACCTATTACTACGGCCCGAAGCCGAAGCCCGTCTTTGATGATCCACTCGCCGAATACCGATAGGAGACCGACATGTCCGGAAAGAGCACGAATTCAGCCCCGGCCAACGCGAGAAAGTTGCGCGCCGCGCAGAAACAAGCCGTGGCCAAGGCCAAGGCTCGCACCGCGAAAGGAGCCCGGAAATGACCACGATCGGCGATGTGTTCGGGCCCGATGGCCGCGAGCGTTCGAACCCGTTCAAGCGTGATGGCGAGGGCAAGATCGTCAGCATCAGCGCCATTTCCGCGCTTTGCCGGGAAAACCCGCGCCGTGCGATCGAGATGTGCAAGGCCGCCGGGGAAAACCTCGACGCCTGGTTCCCGACCAACCCAAAATGAGGAAAAGACCCATGACACTGCTTTTGTCCGCCCATTCCGTGGCATTGCACGCCGCCCGCACGTCCGCCGAGTTCGCCGCGGTGATTTCCGCGCTGGATACCGACCTCAACGCGGCCATCGCTCGCAAGGCCGATCTTGTGAAAGCCGAAGACAAGGCCATTTTCGGCGATGGCAACCTTGCCGAGGTTCGCGCGTCGATCGCGGACTGCAATGCTGTGATCGAACTCATCGAGAAGGCCATCGAGGGCGCGGAAACACGCCGCGCCAAGGCTGCACAAGACGAGGCCGCAATCGATATCGAGGCGCTTGGCAAGGACGCCGCGGCCAAGGCGCACGACCTCTCGAAGCGCTGGAAAAAGGTTTACGGCCTCATTGAGCAGGCCCGGGCCGAACTGTTCGAATGCGATGCTCTCAGGCGATCCCTGCTTGCCACCGACGGCGAATTCGAGAAGGCCAGGCGTCCCGATCTGCGCATCAATCTCACCACCTTGCGCCGCGAAGCGATGGCCGGCCCGCGGGCGTCTGTCCCGGCACGATTGAGCCGGCCGGCAATCCAGGCTGACACGATGCTGTTGTCGTTCCTGAGCCTTGGCGGGCCGCTCGACAACCGAGCCGGCATTCGGGCTCAAACCAAGGGTGTCACCTCCAACGCCGACTATCGGCACCAAGCTGGAGATTGATCGATGCAGGCGTATGGCTTCCAGGCGGTCGAAAAGGTGGCGGCATGACGACCTACACCTTCCATACAGAGGGTCACTGCATGGGCGGCTTTGTCCCGACCGGCGCCGAACTGGAGGCGGACCCGGCGCCGGAGATTCATCCGGGCCATTTGGTCGCTGTCGTGCTGAAAAAAACTGGCCCGATGCAGGGCCTGGCTCACTCTCTGCACGGCAACGGCTGGCTTGGCGTCGTCAAGATGTTTCTCGGCACGACTACAACCCGAGCCGGCCGGAAAGCCTACATGCTGGGCCAGCTAGAGCCGCCGATCGTGCTTGCGGTGGACGAAGCCCACATGGAAGCGATGCACCTGATCGTAGGCGCCAAGGAAACCCCTTGGATGCTCGAAAACACCGAGGAGCAGGACGCCAACCTGGAGGCGGCGATCGATCTGATGTCGCCGTGGTTTTGTGGAGGCGCAACTCAGCCCATCGGGCCGAACTGGACGCCTGTGGATATCGAAGCTCTCGTCGAGAGCGCAAGGCTATTGGAGAGCGTCGATGCATAAATTCCACTGCGGACTTACCGAAACCGCCGCCGGCCCCACCATCGGGGCAATCGCTGACCTTGGCGACCTTTTCCTGAAGGCCCGCGATGCCGGATTGAGCCCGGACGAGGAAGTGAGGTTCGCCGATTTGCTGAACTTCGCGACCCAGAACACGATTTTCGCGAACCTGTTCTATGTCCGGCCGACGCTGGATTTCCTGTTCCTCAGTTCAATGCGGGAAGTGGCTTCGCCCGGCTACACGCGCCGCGTCGAACGCAGCCGAAAGAAGCAATACGGCCAGCAGAGCATCGCCCCCAAGCCCCTCGACCCGTTCGGAGCCTTCTAAAAAAATGACATCGCCCTGAGGAGACCTTTCCATGGCCCGTCCCGCCACCGCTGCTGTCCGTCTTTTGACAGGTGAAAGAGAGCCTGTCCGCCTTGCCACGACCGGCCCGATCTGGGTCGAAGCCGGCGGCTTGCTGACGATCGATGGCGTCGTGACAGCAGTTGGCGATCGCGTGCTTGTGAAGGATCAGACCGACGCGACGCAGAACGGCATCTATACCGTAAGCGAAGGCGAATGGTTCCGTGCCGCCGATGCCCGCACCGCCCGCACCCTGCAGAAGGGCACGACGGTTCGCGCCCAGATTGGGACGGTCAACGCCAGCCGGATGTTTATATTTGCGACCGATGAGCCGGTGATCGGCACTGACGATATTTCCGTTACCTTCGATGCGACGGACCATTCCAGCTACGTCACGCTGACCGGCCCACAGACGCTCACCGACAAGACGCTGACCAGCCCGGCGGTTAATGGCGGTACGATCGCATCCGCCACGCTGACCCTGAAGCAGGGCACGGCTCCAACCCCGACCGCTGAAGGTGATATCCAGTGGGATACTGACGACAATCGAATAGTGGTTGGCGATGGCGCAGCCCAAGCTGTTTTTGCCAAGGGCCCGGCGACGACCGTTGACAACACTGTCCCGCGCTTTGACGGCACAAAGGGCGCAACCCAGACGTCGGGCGTCACGATCGATGACAGCGACAAGGCAACCGCTTCAGGCGGCTTTTATGTCGGCTCGGCTCGTGTCGGCGGCACCCCTGATGCAGTTATGGAGGATCAGAAGTCGTCCGGGACAGGAGGCGGAACGCCGGTCGCTACGACATGGACGACGCATGCTATCAACACCGAAGTTCGCGACCCGTCTGGCCTTGTGTCGATCTCCTCAAACGAGTTCACCCCGACCGTTGATGGTTGGGTCGAATGGGAGATTAGATCCTATACCGTCGGCAGTTTCGGCTCACGCCTGCAAAACATCACCGATGGCACGACCGCCGGGATGGGTATGCTGGGTAACGGAAACAACGGGCCAAGCTCAGGTGCGACATCGACAGGCAGCGCGGCGGTCGTGGCAGGTAAAGCCTTTGCGATCCAATACTACGCCTCGGCCGCCGTCGCGAACGGCCTTGGCCTGGCTCTTTCGCAGGGAACAGAAGTCTACGCCCGGGTGAAATTCTGGAGGACAACATGAAATATGCCTGCATCATTGATGGCGTTGTGGATTCGATTTCGTTCGAAGGCGGCCCAGAGCCGGGATGGACAAAGGTTCCCGACGACGTTTTCGCCGGCTTTTCATTCGATGGTGAGAAGTTCACCGGCCCAGAGCCAATGCCGCCACCTCGTAAGACAGTTCTGAAATCGCTTGTGCAGACTCGTATCATCGAAACTGGCAAGATGCCCGAGGCCTATGCCGCCTTGACGCAAAACCCGGTCTATTTCGCCCGCTGGTTTGCTCCCGATCGACCCGAGGTCTACTGTGACGACCCGGACGCCGTTTCCCTGCTTCAAGCTCTCGGGCTTGATCCAGGCGCCATCCTTGCGCCCGTGAGCGACAATCAGAAGGCCCCCATGATGCCGAGTAGCAGGCCCAGGTAGGCAAGGCCAGGAGTCCACTGGGAGCGCCTGACGGCCAATCGGCACGCATGGCGATGCCGCAATCGTTCTCAAGCATTAATCAAGTTCAGCGGATTCGCGCACTGCCAGTGGAACAAGAATTGCTCCGCACCCGTTCAAGCTAAGCAACCCGTCGCGGCAGCAATGAAGCGCCGCAGTGGAGTTTGCTTGGAGGAGGTAATATGAGAAATCACCTTTCCGCGGCCGCGGCAGGAATGCTTCTGCTCGTTGGTGTCAGCGCCGCCGCCGCCCAGGACGTTGTCATCCAGCCCGAGCAGGAAACTGTGATCCGGGAATACGTGAAAAAGAAACCGATGGCATCCATCAGCCTTCTCGGCGTGGAGCTCAACCTCGGCACATCTCTGCCCGAGACAGTTGAGCTTTACGAGGTGCCGGACGTTCAGTACCGCTACGTAATCGTCGATGGCCGAACCGTCTTGGTCGACCCTTCTACCCGCAAGATTGTGAAGGTCTACGACTGACACGATCTTCAGGCTGACGCCCGCCGTGCTGAAAGGTGCGGCGGGCTTCTTGCGTTCAATTCACAGGCCCCCAACGGGCCATGCTCTTCGTCGGCGGGCGAGGACACCCAAAGCAGCCGTCGGCGGAACTTTAGCGATTTCTAACAATTGTCTGTGACCAGTGGGCATGCCCTCCGCCCGCTGCAGATCGGGCCGCACCCGATCGGCCCGCGCTCTCCGCCAGAGGCGCGGGCTTTTCCAAAATGCCGGCTCGTAAAGCCGTGGCCGAAGAGCGGGACCGATCGCCACCGTGCCGAAAGGGTGCCAACTGCTGGTTGATAGACGTGACGCAACCGGGAGCGTATAATTTCTATGATCGCGCACCGGGCAAAGCCGTCCAACCCGCGCTCGGTGATCGCTTGATCGACCCGTCGCTCTCTCCTGTGCGGCGGGTTTTTTGTTCCCGTATGTCGTTTCCCGGCAGCCGCCCTTGCCCTTCCCCCGTGGGGCTTTTGCATGGGTGTGCGTAATCGACTGGCGAGCGACAACCTTGGTCAAAATTTACATTAGAAACTTGGAACATAAGTGGGCAGAGAACGGTTTGGCGCCATGGACAAGAACGATGGCGACAATCTTCCTGAGGGGTTACCGGGCAACCTGCCCGAGGATCCAGTGATCCTAGCCGATATCAGGAAAAGAATTTCGAGGGGGATCGACGGTAAAATTGGGCCGGACGGTTTGGCGGTCACGGAGGCCAGGCGGGAACGCAATCTGGTTGAGGAATGGGAAGAAGCTGACGCCGCCCTGGACAGCCAACCGTCCGTGGTTCCGTTGCTCCTGATTCTGTATGTGCTCACAATGATGGGTTTGGCAGCGTACGCCATCGCTCGTTGGTACTTTCTATGGCGTGCTTGAGTCCTTCTCTCATTTAAACTCACAGGCTGCAGCGCCTGTGGGCTATTGCTCGCGGTTGATGTTCAACTTCCGCTATGGGTCGGTAGCGGGAATTTAGCTCCGGTACCAAGCGTCAGAATTTAACCACTAGGCGGCTTTCTGTCAGATATATAATCGGCGCCTGGTGAACGAACCTCGCCCGCGGTTCCGAAGGTGCTGCGGGCTTTTTTTGTTGTCCGAGATGTCCTGAATCGGATTAGTTGCGCAGAATGTTTTTAGCCGAGGGGGTGGTATGCCGATTTATCGAAAAGCCAAAGAATCTGGCGTCTTCAGTGCATCCGAAGTAGCTACGCTGGGCCGTGTGTTCGACCGGCTCAAGAGGGAGGGCGACCCCGTACATCTACGTGAGGCCCTCGCGTCCCGGATCCTTGCAAATTATGCGGCCGGTATCACTGACGAGGACGAACTCGTCTTAGCGTCAAAACTGCCGTTAGGTCGGTAGACGCAACGCAAAGCCCCCACAGCCCCGACGAACTTCATGCAACCACCGCCACGTCTTCGCGTTTAGCCACTTCAATTCTGGAGAGCGATCAAAGATGCCGGCGTTTATACCGATTACGATCTACCTGAATCATAGATCGATGCTGGTTGCATCGATACCTGACGCTGAGACGGCGCTTCAGCAACCATGGCCATTCATGGACAAGCCGTCCCGACTTGAGGCAATCCGAATGATCGAGGAATGCCTGGCTGGACATTGCAGTCACCAAGCTGCGTTCTCTGCCTTCGAGGCGGCCGCATCTGAACAGGGCCTTCTCAAGCAAAAGCCGCCAAGCGTAGGCCTCAGGAAATTCGACGGGGTTGCCGAGGACCTGCTGTGAGGTGATGCCGCCTCGAGAATTTGAACCGCTGACAGGCCTCGCCTGGGCGGACTTGGTCAGCAGGATTGCGGACCACCCGCCAAATCGGGAAATGGCGGGTGGTCGCTTATCAGCGCAGGAAGGGACTTAGCTGCGCGGATCTCAAATCTGGTGCCTCTAGCTAACAATGATTCCTATCGCCAGGAACGTGATCGATACGGCGAACACCGGAGCGAGTAACCAGCGAGCTTGGTGGACACTATTCTCCATGGTCTCTCTCCCTGTGAGCACATGGCGACAACGGGTGCCGGCAGTCGCGGTTCCGGGCTGCACCCCGTCGTCGTCCTTTGCGACATCAAGGTCAGACTTAGGTCCTACTTTAAGTAGACCGAAGCCCAATCAAGGAACGTTTGCGGCCGCCTGAGGTTGGGTGGGGCTGGCGAAGACAATGCCATTCAGCGCAACAGAACTCAGCAAGGAGGCAATTATGAGAATGCGTCTTTCAACTTTCGCCGCGGGATTTCTGCTGCTGGCAGGTATCGGCGCCGCTGCCGCTCAGGACGTTGTCATCGCGCCTGAACAGGAGACGGTCATCAGGGAATATGTGAAGAAACAGCCGCTCGCCTCGGTGAAAGTCCCTGGAGTAGAACTCAACATTGGCTCAACCCTGCCCGAGACGGTCGAGCTTCATGAAGTCCCCGACACCGAATACCGCTACGTGGTCGTCGACAACCGGACCGTTGTCGTTGATCCGGGCACGCGTAAGATCATCAAAATTATCGACTGACCAAAGCGACTGGGAGGACAGCCCGCCGTGCCGAAAGGTGCGGCGGGAAGCCATCAAGGGAGGAATGTGACCATCATGTCGAACCGTGAGATTGGAGCGTCCCAGGCGCTGCGAATGCGCGTGGCCGACCTCAATGAGAGGATGCGCGGCGCCCGGATTACCGAAAGTGAACTGAAGACCTTTCAAAAGGTCGCAGCCGTCATGGAGGACGGCAAGGGCAGAATCCCTGCTGATGATTTGATTGCCGTATCCTTTGTCGTCGAGGCGCTGGACAACCAACCCGGCTTCAATCTCTCCAGAAAGTGACGCTCTGCAATGTCCCTCTCTCTCAACCTATTCTCCCCGTCCCGTTTGCCGGCCAATGATAATTCAGAGGTAGGAGAGGTAGCCATGGCTGGCGATCCAACCGTTCTTAACTCAGGCGAAAATAGCGGCGGCACCCTCATGGGTATCCATTGGTTTCACCCTCCGATCTACATCGGAACCGACCGACCTGGGTTCACCTACGTATGTACCAATGTCGAGGGTGCCGCGGCGGAACTCATGAAGTGGGCCAAGCGGGGACCTAAGTGGAAGGAGGCCATCAAGGCCTTCGTCGCTCTCATTAAAGGCGAGCGCACGCCCGACGATGTAAGAAAGGCCTTCGAGGCCGCTGCCGAGGAGGAGGGGTTGCTGCGCTCCTCTAAATAGTGCTCGATTGGTGCCGCTGTTCTTTTGACCATGCGACTCGGGGCGAGGAAGACCTTCGGCACGCCTCGCTGCAGGATTTCTGGGAAGACGATTGAGGGCTCCCGCAAGCCGGCCTATACCGACCGGATGGCTTGGACTTTCAATCTCTGATCGACGGCAAGATGGCGGTGACGGCGTTCTGCCACAACTCGGCCTTGTCACCATAAGCAAGTGCTTGACCTCGCGAGGCTCCGCGACCGCTTCGGCCCTGACGCTCCGGCCATGGAATGGGACATCAGGCCCAAGCTGAAATGCGCGAGGTGCAGCGGCAAGAAAGTCGGGCTGATCTATACGCCAAACACCAGCCCGAATGCCTACGGCAAGGCCAAGGACGGGCGCTAACCTTCACATGGGTCAATAGATTTTTAAGCTGCACTCGACCGCCGGGTGGCCACCGGTTTTATGTTCGCCTGTCTTCTCGCCGTGAGCAAACGTAGAGAACTGCACGTTGAAGGTCCGTGCATCGTCTTTCTGATATTCATACTGTGGTGACCGGGTCTCTTGGGGCTGCGTGTCCTGGTTTTCCACCTTCGACCGGGTATCTTGAGCCATAGGAAACCTCCGAGGGGTTAAGGTGCGATGCGAAAAAATGCTTACGTCGGACCCATTTGAATCCTTCGTGCTTTGTAATGACCGCGATGTCAGTCTCGCCACCAACCGTATCAGCGCCAGGAAGGAAACGGACGAAACGTTTGGTTGTTTCCACCAAAAAGTCAGCTAGATCGATGGCGTCCTGAACGGGCATTGCCGCATGAACGAATGGTACCTGCATTTGGTTCAATAAGGCGGTTGAGGCCGTGTCAACTTGAGGAGCATCCAAGCCGGCTTGGCTGAGGACCGTTCTATGCTGCATGCTGACGCCCATCAACAGGCGGTAAATTGCCTCAGGCTGGCCGCCCCAACAAACGCCCGCTTCGTCACCGATCATCACAGGGGCCGCGCAATCGTGCGTGGTGCCGTCAATCTTCATCAGCCAACGTTCCGGAGTTTCGGCGCCCGACGAATATCCCCCAATGTAGAAGGAAAAATCCGAACTAGGCTTGTCGACTAGGGTCTGATAGCGCTCTTCGAAGAGAAACTTCCGGGCTTTGATGGCGACTTCTTCGATCGAGTATTTCTCAGAATTGAGCTTGTAAGGATCGTCGCGCATAAGCGCTATCCTAAAGTCTTTAGCCAAGCTCGACATCGACGCAGCGCCGATGTTGCCTAAGCCACAAAACATTGCGCAAACTGGCAGTTCTCGGTGAAGGTTAAAAACTTTGTGGCCGTGCGGTAGCACGTTGATGATCTCTCTGCCGGAAAGGTCGGTGCCGTAGTGCAGAGTTACCGCGCTATCGGCAGCAAACACCAAGCATTCGTTGACCTGTACCCCAACGCAAATCGTCATTCACGCAGCCCCCACCCGAGCAATAAGAGAATCCAGTTCGGTTAGGATGTCAAATTACTTTTGAAATCCAGTTATACATGCAGGTTTTCAACGGGTTAGATGGCAGGGAAAACTCAATAGCCAATCGCCCGCAACCGCGGCGCGCAAGGGCAGGCTACTCTGCCGCGCCTTTCGGCAGGAAGCCTTTGGCCTCAAGGTCGCCCACTATCAGCTTCTCGACATAGGCAGCGACTGTGCGCCTGTCTGCCTTGGCGGCACTCTCCAGAGCCTCTTTCACGATGGGCTCGATCCTAAGTCCCAATGCCGCTGTCCGTGCCATGCCTGTCTCCTTGTATGCGATTGTTAGCATAAGTTAGTTGACGGTTAACCGCCGCCGTGCCACATCTGCTAACGTTGTAACACAATGCTAGAGGATTACAATCAAGGAGGAATGTGCAATGAACGCCACAAATGTTGTCCATTTGTCGAACCAACGGCCGAAGAGAGCCCATCCGGCCGATGATCTGTCGTTCATGGGGTTACGGCCCGAAGGCGGCATCAACTATTGGACCATCAAGGGCTCTGGGAATTATTCCGAGGATTGCGAGACAGGGGCAATTCTAGCCGATGAATACCTTGCCTACATCGGCGCGCACCCCACCAACTTCAACGCGGTGCTGCTTGCATCGATCGTTGGGGATATGCTTCGGCAACCGAATATTCAGCGCGCTGGCGAGTTGGGTGGTGTTGAGATCGGGTTCCTGAATGGCGTGAACCGGGCAGCGCTTTTTGTTGCCGCCACAAAGCCTGAATACTTCGAACGGAGCAAGGCGGCGCGGGAATCCGGCCGTGAGCTTATCGAGAAGCGGCACGATTCGCCGTTCCATGTAACTGCCTTCACTGACTGTATCGGCGGCGCCGTGACGGGAAGACGCTATCGAAGCGAAGAAATTCTTGTTGATCCCGGTGGGAGGTTGGATGAGCCCTGCCTGGTCGTATTTAAATTCAGGGGTGAAGGCGCGTTTCTGGCAACTTGTGAGCCGACACGTCATGCCGAAGACGGTCGGTTTGCCCGGAAGGGCGAATCGCATGTCCTTCTGGATGGCCATATCCGCCTCAATCTCAAAGACGTGAAGTGCATACGCGTGCTTGGGCGCGTGGTAGGCGATCGGCGTCCACCGATCAGAGAATGGGAATTGTCAGCCCCGGTGGTCGAATTTCCGCGATCCGCAAAGGAAACGGCAGAATGACCGCCGCTCTCATCCTCACAGTCATTGCCGCCGCCTTCGTGATCGGCTTCCTTCTCGGTGATCGGCGCGGTGTCAAGCAGTGCAACCCGATCCTGGACGAGCACTGGCGCGAGTTGATGAAGGCGATTCGGGAAGAGCCGATAACGCTCGCAGAGGCTGCGGATCGAGAGGAGTCCCAGCAGCCGACGTTGTACTGAGCAAAATTGTTCCTCATACGAAACGACATGGCCCGCTGCCTCACGGTGGCGGGCTTTTCGTTCCTTCCGTTACCCAATCTGTTACCCGGCGCTGATATTTGGTTTAATTCCGCGCTTTCAGATGTCACCTAAGTTGTTGGAATTATTTGGCGATCCCGACAGGATTCGAACCTGTGACCATCGGCTTAGAAGGCCGGTGCTCTATCCAGCTGAGCTACGGGACCGCTGGCCGACGCCAAGGGCCGGCTAATTTATGCGCTGGGACGGCTGCCCGGCATTTGCCGGTCAATGCGTCCAGGGCGTCCTGCGGTCATAGCGGAAATTCTCCGCATAGGAAATCTGGCGGCGCTTGGATTCCTTCGGCTCCTCGACGCGATAGGCCAGCCCCTCTTTCTCCGCATAGGCCACCGCCTCTTCCCTTGTGTCGAAGGTGAGCCTGATCTGGCTCCGCATGTCACCGGACGTGGTGTAGCCCATCAGCGGATCGATTTTCTTGCGCATCTCGGGATCGAATTCCAGCACCCAGTGGCCGGTCTTGGCCTTGCCGGACTGCATCGCGGTTTTGGCTGGGCTGAAAATGCGCGCGGACATGAACACCTCGTTGCTACGTGCAAGCGGCACCGCCGCTGTATTCCCGTCATTACTGCGCAATGCTGCCGGCGGCAAGGCCGAGCCTGCCGTACCCCTTCACGGCGGGCCACCGACGATGATCGCGCGAGGTGACGGCCGTGGACAGGACGACCGAGATCGCGCCGGGCGTTTTCTTCCCGGCGGGGACGTTTTATCCGGGTTAACGGCAGCGTGCCGCTGGACAGCAACCTGGGTGCCTGAGGTGGCGCTGCCGCGAAACCGTTGCGCCGGCCGGCATTTCCGACTCCGCTCTCGACCCGGGCCTGCCGTTTGTTGCGTTTTCGTCTTTTAGGGGTTGCGCAGCCAAGCCCGTAACCCTATACGCCGCCAAGGACTCGGAGTGTAGCGCAGCCTGGTAGCGCATCTGGTTTGGGACCAGAGGGTCGGGAGTTCGAATCTCTCCACTCCGACCATCCATTCACCGGAAATCACCGGCCGTGCTGCCGGCGCACCTGCGCCGGACAGCATCTGCGACTGACGAAGCACCCAAGCGACCAACGGGCAGCCCGGACTTCCCGGGGTGCCCGCCTGAAGCTTGCGAAGCGTCAGCCCTGGATGAACGCCAGGAGATCCGGATTGATGATCTCCGGGTGGGTGGTGCACATGCCGTGCGGCAGGCCCTTGTAGACCTTGAGCGTGCCGTGCCTCACCAACTCGGCGGCAAGCAGGGCTGAGTCGGCAATCGGCACGATCTGGTCATCATCGCCGTGCATGATCAGGACGGGCACGTCGATCTTCGTCAGGTCTTCCGTGAAGTCGGTCTCGGAAAAAACCTCGATGCAGTCGTAGTGGGCCTTGGCTCCGCCCATCATGCCCTGGCGCCACCAATTGTCGACGGCCCCTTGCGAAACCTTGGCGCCCTCGCGATTGAAGCCATAGAACGGGCCGGCCGGCACATCCCTGTAGAACTGGGCGCGGTTGGCGACCAAAGCGGCACGGAAGCCGTCGAAGACCTCGATCGGCAGGCCGCCGGGGTTGCTGTCGGTCTTGAGCATGATCGGCGGCACCGCGCCGATCAGCACCGCCTTGGCGACGCGTCCTTCGCCACCGTAGCGGGCCACGTAACGCGCCACCTCGCCACCGCCGGTCGAATGGCCGATATGGACGGCGTTCTTGAGATCAAGATGCGCGACCAGAGCCGCGACGTCGGCGGCATAGGTGTCCATCTCGTTGCCGGTCGCGGTCTGTGTCGAGCGGCCGTGCCCGCGCCGGTCATGCGCGATGACGCGATAGCCCTTGTCGAGGAAGAACAGCATCTGGTTGTCCCAGTCGTCGGCGCTCAGAGGCCAGCCGTGATGGAACACGATTGGCTGGCCTGTGCCCCAATCCTTGTAGAAAATCTCGGTGCCGTCCTGGGTGGTGAATGTGCTCATCGTCGTGCTCCTTGCTGCAGTTGGCTGGATTGGTGGGGGGAAGGTTCGTTCCTTCTGTGGACAAGCTATTGCAACGGAGTCATGGTGAGTATTGGCAAAACAGACATTGAACGTGGCAAAACTGACAGATGCGTGCGGGGCGTGATCGGGTCGAAATCGGGCTTGTTGTGTATCCCGGCGTTCAGCAGGCGGCAGTTCTCGGTCTGACCGACCTGTTCCAGTTGGCCAACCGGCTGGCTGCCGACCGGTCGCCGGACGCGCTGAGGCTTCGCGTCAGCCATTGGCAGTGGCAGGAAGCGAGCCAAACCGTCATCCGCAGCTTCGACAGCGAGCCCGGCCCCGACAATGGACCTGCCATGGTCATCTTGCCTCCGACCCTGGGCGATCCGATCGCTCGCGAGGCGGCCGCGCCCTATGCCGACTGGCTCAGGGCCCGCCACGCTGCCGGCGCGACGCTCGGCTCGGTCTGCGCCGGCGCCTTCGTGCTTGCCGAGGCCGGTCTGCTATCGTGTCGTGCGGCGACCACGCACTGGGCCTATCGCGACGCGCTGGCGATACGCTTTCCCGACATCGCACTGGATGCCGACAAGCTGGTCATCGACGACGGCGACATCATCACCGCCGGCGGCTATATGGCCTGGACCGACCTTGGCCTGAAACTCGTCGACAGGGTGCTTGGGCCGACCGTCATGATGGACACCGCCCGTTTCATGCTGGTCGACCCGCCGGGACGCGAGCAACGCTTCTACAGCCCCTTTGCTCCCAGGCTGAACCATGGCGACGAGGCCATCCTCAAGGTGCAGCACTGGCTCCAGACGAGAGGCGCGCGCGACGTGACGCTTGCCACCATGGCGGAGCATGCGGCCTTGGAGGAGCGGACTTTTTTGCGCCGCTTTCGCAACGCCACCGGCCTCAAGCCGACCGAGTATTGCCAGCACCTGCGCGTCGGCAAGGCGCGTGAGATGCTGCAAGCGACGACCCGATCCATCGACCAGATCGCCTGGGATGTCGGCTATGACGATCCCGGCTCCTTCCGCAAAGTGTTCGCCAGGATAACCGGCCTGGCGCCGGGCGACTACCGCAGGCGCTTCGGCGCGGAACGAGCGGCGGTGGTGGGCGTAGGGAGTTGAGTTATCATCTCGTTGAAGGCAAGCTCGCCGGGAAGAGAACCCCAACCGCCTCATCTCCCGGCGAGCCTACAACCTGATTTGATACGCATCAGGACCGGTGTTAGCCGGCAAGCTTGCATGTGCAAGAGAGATGCCAGTCAATGTTTCCCGAAATGGGACACCGACCGGAGCTTTTTCCTTCTCTCCTTGCAATAGAAGGTGGATCGGCGCGCCGCGCCGAGCCGGATGAGGGGTGCTGGAAGAAATGAGGCGCTGGCGATCCTGTCGCAGTGCGCCCGATTTGGACGGGGGTGTTCGCCAAGCTGGAACACCCTCATCCGACCGAGCTTCGCTCGGCCACTTTCTCCCACAATAAGAGGAGAAGGGAAGTTCTCCCACGGCCTAAATCTCGAACTCGCCCTGCCCCTCATCCATGGCGCTGACGGTTTCGGCGGCGAGCGCCCTTGTGATCGGCGTCTTGCGTTCCAGTGCCGTGCGGTCGAGCCGCTCGACCACGCGCATCGCGGTGGCCAGCGAGCGCTCGATGCGGCGCACCAGATATTGCACGACGTGCGGCTCGACTTCTACCTGGCGGTCGGCGAACAGTTTGGTGATGACACCGGCCAGCAAGAGATCGTCGGGCTCGTGGATCTCCACCATCGCCGCCGCCTTCAGCCGCGATGCGAGGTCGGGGAGCCTGACACCCCAGGCGGACGGAAAGCGCCGCGCGGTCAAGAGCAAGGTCGAGCCGGCCGCGCGCACCGCGTTGATCAGATGGAACAGCCCCTCTTCATCGACCGGACCGGCATCGACATCGTCGATCAGGGCCGGCCGCGCGCCGAGGCTCGCCATGCAGTCGCCGATCCGCCCGGCGTCGACCTTCACTGCGCCGGCGCGGGCGCGCCAGATCGACGCCAGATGGGTTTTTCCACAGCCTGCGGGGCCGGCGAGCACGACCACCGGCGACGGCCAGTCCGGCCACCGATCGACCAGCGCCACCGCCTGGCTGTTGGTGCCTGAGACGACGAGTTCGTCGCGCGAATAGCCGGTTCCGTGGCCGAGATCGAGCGGCAACTGGCGCGGCGGGTCGATCTTGTTGTCCGGCATCTGGCTCAACTGCGCGGCCCACCGCTCCCGCGGCGACGCGCCGGCAGCGGCGGCATAGGTTCGGTGTTGTGGCCCTTGTAGAGCGGCGACTCGAGATAGCGGGCGATGGCAAAGCGCACCAGGACGGCAACGGCGGCCGAGGCCGGCACGGCGATCAGCAGGCCGACGAAGCCGAACAGCGCGCCGAAGGCAAACAGCGAAAACATCAGCCACACCGGATGCAGGCCGACGCTTTTTCCGACCAGCCTCGGCTGCAGGATGTTGCCCTCGATGAACTGGCCGACGAAGAACACGCCGGCCACCGCCGCGACCATGGTCCAGTCCGGCCAGAACTGGACGAAGGCGACGCCGACGGCCAGCACCAGCCCGGTCAGCGAGCCGACATAGGGAATAAAGGAGATCAGCCCGGCGAACAGCCCGATGAGGATGCCGAAATTCAGGCCGGTCAAGGTCAGCCCGGTGGCGTACATGGCGCCCAGCACCAGGCACAGCGTGCCCTGGCCGCGCACAAAGCCGGCGGTGGCGGTGTTGATGTCGTTGGCGATCGCCCTGACGGTCTGGACATAATCGCGCGGCACCCAGCTGTCGACAATCGTCACCATGCGATCCCAGTCGAGCAGCATGTAGAAGGCGACGACGGGCGTGACGACGAACAGGCTGACCACCGAGACCAGCGCCACGCCGGAACTCCAGATCGAGGTGAACACCGTGGTCAGCAGGCCGAAGCCGGAGGTCAGCAGCGAGTTCAACCCTTCGCGCAGGCCATTGGCGTCGACGCCGAATTGCTCTTCCAGCCATCTCGGATCGAAGCTGGTGATCAGGCTCTGCAGCCGGGTCAGGTATTCCGGCAGCTTGCTGGCAAAATCGGCCATCTGCGAAGCCAGCACCGGAATGAGGATGACGAAGGCCAGCACCAGAACGACGATGAAGGCAAACAGGATGACAATCGTCGCCATCAGCCTGGACAGGCCGAGCCGCTGCAGCCGGTCGGCGACCGGGTCGAGGAAGTAGGCGAGCACCATGCCGGCGACGAACGGCAGCAGGATGCCGCTGAAGACATAGAGGAAGATCGCGAGGATGATGGCGCTGATCAGCCAGAAGCGGATTTGGCGCCGAAACACGCCAGACGCGGCCGCATCGGCAGCGGCAGCTTCGGCTGCCGCGTCGATGTTCTGGTCAGGTATCCGGTTTGGAGCCTTCGCCATAGCCGCTCATATGCCTCAGCCAAGCCACGAGATAGGCCGCGGCCGAAGCCACGGTCAAGACCCCGGACAGCAATATGAGCACCGGCCTGAGCGGATCGAGATCGATGGCGAGGGCCAGTTCGCCCAGCACCACCGCCGCCAGCCCGATCTGGACGGCGGTGTTGGCCTTCGACACGAACAGCGGCTTCATCTCGACCGGGTGGGCCATGACGGTGGACAAAACGACGGCACAGACGATCAGCGCATCGCGCGACACCATGGTGACGACCAGCCACAGCGGCAATTCACCGATGAAGCCCAGCACCACGAACACCGAGACCAGCAGCAATTTGTCGGCCATCGGATCGAGATAGGCGCCAAGCTGCGAAAACTGGTTGAAATGGCGGGCGATGAAGCCGTCGACGCCGTCGGAAACGCCGGCGATCAGGAAGCCGGCGAAAGCCCAGTCCCAGCGCCCCTGCAGCATGGCAAGCACCACGCCCGGCACCAGCACGAAACGCATGATCGTGATCATGTTGGGGATGGTCAAACGCATGTCCCGTCGCTTCTGTTTTGATGATACATGATAGAGATGAGAGGCTACGGCAAGTCAGAGCGACGCAGATGCTGCCAATCTCCGCTCGTGGGGAGAGATTGGCTGTCTTCAAAGCCTTCGCCATCGCCAATGTTGGAGATTTGCCCGGGGCCTCTGTCCACGATTTTGTGATGCCGAAAATGCCTGAGCCAGCCGTTATCCTTGCGAGGCGCAGCCGTTCATGCGAAGAGCCCCGGAAAGCAGGAAAGAGTGATGAGCAAGCGCAAGAACGGGCTCACCTATGCCGAAGCGGGTGTCGACATCGATGCCGGCAACCTCATGGTCGAGAAGATCAAGCCGCTGGTGCGCGCGACGCGCCGGCCGGGCGCCGACGGCGAGATCGGCGGCTTTGGCGGCCTGTTCGACCTCAAGGCGGCCGGCTTCACCGACCCGGTGCTGGTCGCCGCCAATGACGGCGTCGGCACCAAGCTGAAGATCGCCATCGATGCGGGCAAGCACGACACGATCGGCATCGACCTCGTCGCCATGTGCGTCAACGACATCGTCGTGCAGGGCGCCGAGCCATTGTTCTTCCTCGACTATTTCGCCACCGGCAAGCTCGACCCCGACCACGGTGCGGCGATCGTCGGCGGCATCGCCGAGGGCTGCCGGCAGGCCGGATGCGCGCTGATCGGCGGCGAGACGGCGGAAATGCCCGGCATGTATCACGGCAACGACTACGACCTCGCCGGCTTTGCCGTGGGCGCGGCCGAACGCGGCCAGTTGCTGCCGACCGACGATATCGTCGAGGGCGACGTGCTGTTGGGGCTGGCCTCGTCGGGCGTGCATTCAAATGGCTTTTCGCTGGTCCGCCGCATCGTCGCCACCAGCGGCCTTGCGTGGACCGATCCAGCGCCCTTCAACGATGAAGCCACGCTGGCCGAGGCGCTGCTCGAGCCGACCCGCATCTACGTCAAGTCGATCCTCAAGGCGATCCGTAACACGCATGGCATCAAGGCGCTGGCCCATATCACCGGCGGCGGTTTCCCGGAAAACATCCCGCGCGTCCTGCCGAAGGATTTTTCGGCCGAGCTCGACCTCGACGCCATCGAAGTGCCGGCGGTGTTCTCATGGCTGGCCAAGACCGGCGGCGTGGCGCCCGACGAGATGATGCGCACCTTCAACTGCGGCGTCGGCATGATCCTCGCCGTCGCCTCCGGCCAGGCGGCACAGGTTGCGGCCGTGCTGCAGGAGGCCGGCGAGACGGTGACGCCGATCGGCCGCATCGTGCCGCGTCGCGACGCCGGGGTGATCTATCGGGGCGCGATCGGCCTATGAGCATGCGCAAACGCACCGTGGTGCTGATTTCGGGACGCGGCTCCAACATGACGGCGCTGATCGCCGCGGCCACCTATCCGGGTTATCCGGCTGAGATCGTCGGCGTCATTTCCGACCGGGCCAATGCCGCCGGTCTCGGCATCGCGGCGGCGCGCGGCATCGCCACCAAGGTGATTTCGCGGGCCGACTATAGCAGCAAGGAAGCGCATGACGGGGCGATTGACGCCGCACTTGTCTCGTTCGGCGCCGAGATCGTGACGCTGGCCGGTTTTATGCGCATTCTCGGCGCGCGCTTCGTCGAGAAATGGCTGGGCCGGATGATCAATATCCACCCTGCCCTGCTGCCCGCCTTCAAGGGGCTGGATACGCATGCGCGCGCGTTGCGCGCGGGCATGCGCATCCATGGCTGCACGGTGCATTTCGTCACGCTCGACATGGATGACGGCCCGATCATCGCCCAGGCCGCCGTGCCGGTGATGGTCGGCGACAATGAGGACATGCTCGCCGCGCGCGTGCTGAAGGCAGAGCACCGGCTTTATCCGCTGGCGCTCGGGCTGGTCGCCGAAGGCAAGGCGCGGATGGAAGGCGGCCGCACCGTGCTTGCCCACTTCGCCGACGATGCCGACAACAGCACCTCCGTGATCATGGCGCCCGATCCGCTGCGCGAGGAGACCGACCTCGAGCATCTGGCGCGCATCACTCCCTGAGAACCATCCTTGCCAACATGGTAGCAAATGTTGCTACCATGTTGGCAAGGAGACAGGTTGATGGCGACAGTCGAAAAGGTCAGCGTGGCGCTTTCGCCGGAACTGCTGGACATGGTCAAGGGCGCGGTGGCCAGCGGGCAATACGGTTCGGCAAGCGAAGTGATCCGCGAGGCGCTCCGCGAATGGCGTCTTCGCCAGCCCTTGCGCGAGGCGGAAGCGGAACGGCTGCGGAAAGCCTGGACGGAAGGGCTGGGGAGCGGCCCGTTCGCGCCTTTCGACATCGAGGACATCAAACTGAAGGCGCACAGCCGGTTCAGCGACGCCAGCAAAAAACAGCGGAATGGCTGACGTCCTCATTGTCCGCAGCACGGCCCGGAATCCGGCGCCAAAAACCCATCGGTGCCGAAGTGCGAGTATTGACGATCGGCAATTATCTCGTGCTTTATCGCCTGGCCGAACAGCGCGTCGAGATCGTGCGCGTGGTGCATGGCGCACGCGAAGTCTCAACGTTATTTTGACAGATGCAGACAGGCAAATGGATCTCTTCCACTGCGCTATGCGGGCAAAAGGTGATCTGGCCGGTGCCTTCGAGTATGATGAGGCGGACGATCCAACCAATGCCACGGCATACTTCTATCTGTATCGAATCGAGGACGGGCGAACAGGTTCTGTCATCGATGCAATTCACATTCGATCGGGCGATTGGGCCATTGCTGAAGCAGACATTTCGGTCAGGTGGGATAGGGATGAACGGCGCGTAGGTTTGTTTGGTGCGCTTTGGGCGACCTTGATACCGCCATGGGCACAAAACATGGCGGCGGATATGGGAAAGACTTTCAGCCCGACATTCCTTGGTCTTAAATTGAACTCATGAAGCAACTCCTTGTTCTGCGTCACGCCAAGTCGAGCTGGGACGATCCTGACCTCATCGACTTCGACCGGCCGCTTTCCGGGCGCGGGCTGAAGGCCGCCCCGCTGGTCGGTCGCGAACTGGCCAGCCAGGGCTGGCTGCCCGATCTGGCGCTGGTATCGCCGGCGCTGCGCAGCCGCGACACATGGCGGCTGGTCTCGGCGGAACTGCCCGCGAAAACGCCGGCCAAATTCGTCCAGGCGCTCTACGAGGCCAGCGCGGCAGACGTTCTCGCCAAGGTCCGGCAGGCAAATGCGGCAACAATCAGCCTCTTGGTGCTGGGCCATAATCCCGGCCTGGAGGAATTCGCGCGCCGACTTGCCGGCGCCGGGTCGGATGCCGCGGCACTCAAAAAGCTTGAAGAAAAATTCCCGACAGCGGCTCTTGCCCGCTTCGTTTTCGACGGTGACTGGGCACGGCTGGCCCTCGGTGACGCGCGGCTGACGCACTGCGTTTGGCCGAAGGATCTGCGCTAAACGAGAGCTGTGACTTGATAAGCAAGAACGGCGGGCCAAGCCCGCCGCTCTTTGCGTTCCGCAGCTTGAGGATTTAGCGGCCCCAGTTGCCCCGGCCGGACTGAGGCACGCCCGGTTCAGTCGTGCCGGGCTGGGTCGTCGCGTTGGTATTGACGGTATTGTGCTCCGGCGTAAACGGCTTGCGGATCGAGCCCGTGAACGTGTTGTCGATATTTCCAACAGCCGCATTGCCAACAGGCGCGGCCGGCTGATTGGCGCCGTCCGAACCATAGTGGTCGCTGCCGGCAAAGGCGCTGCCTGCGGCAATGAGGATGGCGGCAGCGGTGAGAGCAATCTTGGTCATTTCAGGTACTCCAGTACTTTCATACTTTCAGTGTTGTTGTCCGTCTGGTGGCGTGCCTTGGGAGGATTTCGCGTCGCTCGGACCACCCCGAGGTGGGCTGGCCCTGCAGCAATTTCCAATCACAAAGATGTTCCGGCTACGCCCTGAACCGGGTGCTTGAAATCCGCCAAAGGCTTCCTGCGCCACAATCTTTGACTTGCTTCTCAATGCGTTAGGCGAATATTTCTGCCGCGTGGCCCGGCCATTCGCTGAGCCGACGTTCACTTGCTCTTGCACAATGCGTCAACAAAAACGAACCGATCGGTTCGATTCCCTGCACAGCTGAAATCGCAGATCTACCGGTTTTGCGCTGCCGCCCTAGACGTGCACGTCGCCAAAGGAGAGCTCGCCGTCGTCGCTGGCGGTCAGGAACGCCGTGACCAGCAGGCCGGCATAGAAGGCGGCGACCAGCACGACGATGACCAGGCCGGAAATGGGCCCCAGAGCAGCGCCGGCAACCGCCTCGCGCACCGAACTGACGAAGTCGATGCGGACACCTTCGGTTAGAAGACTGGGGGTCGACAGTTTCAGGATCCAGGCCAACAGCAGGATCAGCAGCATGTGGATGTAGTTTCGACGCAGACGGCGCGCCAACGCCGCTCGTTGCGAAATGAGGAATTTTGGAGTGCGCAGACTTTCGCCGACGACCAACAGCCAATCGGACGCGAAGTCCGGCTGCGGCGAGAATATCTGCGCGAAATAGTGCCGTTCGAACTGGCGCACTCGGGCCCGGTAAACGTCGAAGAAGCGATATCGCCGCGCTTCTATCCACAGCAGCAACAGGACAAGCAGCATGGCAAAAAGCAGTACGCCGTGATGCGCGCTGGCCGTCGAAAGCGAGATGGACAACATTGCCGCGACGACCGTTATCGCCCAATTGCTCGTCCGGTCCAGGCGGTCGCGCCACCCCGTCATGCGCAGAATCTCGGCGCGATGAAAATGCGCCATCGTGGTCACGAGTTCGCCGGGCGAAAGCGTCCTTCCAACGGGGGCCGGCGCTGCCAACGCTTCTGCCATCACCATGTCTCCACCGCCACGCAAAAACGGCTGGTTGGGCATATCGTTCCGACGCTTCACTTTGCCGGGCGCAGCCACACCTTGTTGTCGTGGAACGCCGCACCGCCATAGGGCGCCGGCGCGTCGGCGCCGGTCAGGACGTTGATGCCCTCGCCGCGCTCGTGGGCGCTGTTGGGCCAGATGCCTTCGGCCACCACGACACCGCGCTTGAGGCCGTCGAACAATCTTGCGTGCAGCACAACTTCGCCGCGCGCGTTGCCGATCTCGACGCGGTCGCCATTGGCCAGCCCATAGGCTGCCGCATCGTCCGGATGCAAAAGCAGTTCCGGCCGGCCCTCCTTGGCCATCGACACCGGCGTCTCGGAAAAAGTCGAGTTGAGGAAATTGCGCGCCGGCGAGGTGGCCAGCCGGAACGGATGCGCAGCATCCGCCGCCTCGATCAGATCGACGTGGTCGGGAAATTCCGGCAGGCTTGCCACCGGCCCGAACAGGCCCATGCTTTTCGGCGGCCGGTTGGGCGCCGCCTGCCCGGTCCAGTCGGCGCGAAAGCGGAATTTTCCGTCCGCGTGGCCGAAGCCGTCGATAAAATGCGCCGCTTCGAAAGCCGGCTGCAAATCGAGCCACTTTTGTTCCTTGAGGCTCGAAAAACTGCCCAGCCCGCGCTTGCCTAAAATGATGTCGATATGCTGCTGCTCGGTCATGCCGAAGCCAGGCCTGTCGCCAACACCGAGCCTTTTGCCGAGTTCCTCGATGACGAAATGGTTGCTGCGCGGCCCTTCCGGCGGGTCGATCAGCTTCGGCCCGAGCGTGATGTGCTGATTGCCGCCGCCCTTGTAGACATCGTCATGCTCTAGAAACATCGTCGCCGGCAGCACGACATCTCCGAGTTTTGCGGTGTCGGTCATGAACTGCTCGTGCACGCAGGAAAACAGGTCGTCGCGCAGAAAACCCTGCTTCACCAGCCGCTGCTCCGGCGCGACATTAACCGGATTGGTGTTTTGGATCAGCAGCGCCGTCACCGGCGGGCCGCCATAGAGCGCATCCTCAGCGCCGGTCAGCACCGGGCCGATGCGCGAATGGTCGAGATGGCGGATCGCCGGGTCGCGCATCCGCGTGCCTTCCAGCAGTTCCTGGTTCAGCTTGAAGATGCCCGAATTGGAATGGAAGGCGCCGCCGCCCTCATATTGCCAGCAGCCGGTGACCGCGGCGATCGAGGCGGCGGCATGCATGTTGACCGAGCCGTTGCGCTGCCGCGAAAAACCGTAGCCGAGGCGGAAATAGGTTTTCTTGGTCGTGCCGACGAGACGGGCGAAGGCCTCGATCTCATCGACGGAAAGCCCGGTGATATCAGCCGCCCATTGCGGCGTCCTCGTCTGAAGATGCGCTTCCAGACCGTGCGGATCGTCGGTGTATTTTGCCAAATAGGCGCGGTCGGCCATGCCGTCACGGAACAGCACATGCATCACCGCGCAGGCCAGCGCACCGTCGGTGCCGGGCTTCAGCACCAGGCCGAGATCGGCCTGCTTCATCGTCGCGTTCTCGTAGACGTCGATGACGACGATCTTGGCGCCGCGCTCCTTGCGCGCCTTGATCGCGTGGGTCATGACGTTGACCTGGGTGACCACGGCATTGGTGCCCCAGACCACCACGCAGTCGGACTTGGCCATCTCGCGCGGGTCGGGACCGCGCAGCGCGCCGGCCCCCATCATCCAGCCGGTCCAGGCCAGATTGGTGCAGATCGAACCGAAAAAGCCGGAGTATTTTTTCGCATGGCGCAACCGCTCGATGCCGTCGCGCTGCACCAGCCCCATCGTGCCGGCATAGTAATAGGGCCAGACCGTCTCCGAGCCATATCTTGCCTCGGCCGCGATGAATTTTTCGGCGACCAGGTCGAGTGCGGCCTCCCAGGTCGCGTCCTTCCAAAGGCCCTCACCCTTGGCGCCCGCCCGGATCAGCGGCTTCAGCAAGCGGTCGGGATGATGGACGCGGTCGGCATAACGGGCGACCTTGGCGCAGATGACGCCAGCCGTGTAGCTGTTGGCCTTGGCGCCATGGACGCGGCCGATGCGCTTGCTGTCGAGCAGCTCGACCTCGAGCGCGCAGGTCGACGGGCAATCATGCGGACAGGCCGAATGGCCGATCCTGAGCTTGGCGTGCTGATTCATGGGGCGAGATTAGCGGGTTCCGGACACGGCGTGTAGGGCCAGATCGCGCAAGCGCCTATCTCCCCCCTTGAGGGGGAGATGTCGCCGAAGGCGACAGAGGGGGTCGCGGGGGGGGGGGGGGGGGGCGGGTGGGGGGGGGGATTTGTGGGGGGGGGGGGGGGGGGGGCCGCCCCCCCCGCCCCGGGCGGGCGGGCCCCCCCCCCGGCG
>NZ_JBVVPV010000006.1:61636-132896 GCF_055811735.1 Mesorhizobium sp. WSM4850
CACCGGGGTGTTGGCCCCTGACCGCCCACCCCCATACCCCCCCTTTTGGGGGTTTTTTGCCCCCCACGCCCACTGGGGGGCCCGCGGCGCGTGGAGCGCCGACATCTTTCGCGACGAAGTAAGACGCTGGCGATCTAGGCGAAACGACCCCCTCTGCCCTGCCGGGCATCTCCCCCCTCGAGGGGGGAGATCACGCGCTACTCCGCCGTGCCTTCCTCATACTCTGCCGACATCGACAGCCATTTTTCCTCATGGCCGGCCAGTGTCTGGGCCAGTTGCGAGCGCTCCTTGGCCAGCCGTGTCGCCGTCGACGGGTCCTTTTCGTAGACCGCCGGATTGGCGAGTTCGTCCTCGATCAAGTCGATGCGCTTGCGAATGCGGTCCATCAGCGCTTCGGTGGCGCGGATCTCCTTGGCCAGCGGCTCGAAGGCGGTGCGGCGCGCTGCCGCGTCACGGCGGCGGTCGGCCTTCGAGGCCTTTTCGGCCTCGCGCTTGCCGCGGCGGTCGCCGGCCACGCCGGTGACCAGCGTCTTGTAATCATCGAGGTCCCCGTCAAAAGGATTGACCGTCCCGTCCTTGACCAGCCACAGCCGGTCGGCCGTTGCCTCGAGCAGATGGCGGTCGTGCGAGATCAGGATGACGGCGCCGGGAAACTCGTTCAGCGCATGGATCAACGATTCACGGCTGTCGATATCGAGATGGTTGGTCGGTTCGTCGAGGATGAACAGGTTTGGCCCCTCGAACGCCGACAGGCCCATCAACAGCCGCGCCTTCTCGCCGCCCGACAGGTCCTTGGCGGCGGTGTTCATCTTTTCGGTGGTCAGTCCGAACTGGGCGACACGGCCGCGCACCTTCGATTCCGGTGCTTCCGGCATCAGCCGGCGGACATGCTCATAGGCGTTTTCACTCGGTCGGAGATCGTCGAGCTGATGCTGGGCAAAGATCGCCACCTTCAGGCCGGGCGCCACCGTCATGGTGCCGGTCTCCTGCTTCAGGCGGCCGGACAGCAATTTGGCGAAGGTCGACTTGCCGTTGCCGTTGGCGCCGAGCAGTGCGATACGGTCGTCGGCATCGATGCGCAGCGTCATCTTCTTCAGGATCGGCTCACCCTCGACATAGCCGACATTGACGTTGTTGAGCGCAATGATCGGCGAGGCCACCGTCTTCACCGGCTCGGGAAAGGAGAACGGCCGCACGTTGTCGTTCACAATCGCGGCGATCGGCTTCATCTTCTCCAGCGCCTTGATGCGCGACTGCGCCTGTCTCGCCTTGGAAGCCTTGGCGCGGAAGCGCTCGACGAAGGACTCCATGTGCTTGCGTGCGGCTTCCTGCTTGACCCTGCCCTTCTCCTGCAATTCGCGCTGCTCGGTGAATTGGCGCTCGAACTGGTCGTAGCCGCCGCGCCAGAAGGTCAGCTTCTTCTGGTCGAGATGGACGATCGAGTTGACGGCGCGGTTGAGCAGGTCGCGGTCGTGCGAGATCAGCAGCACTGTGTGCGGATATTTCGACACGTAGTTTTCCAGCCACAGCGTGCCTTCGAGGTCGAGATAGTTGGTCGGTTCGTCGAGCAGCAGCAGATCGGGCTCGGCAAACAGCACCGCCGCGAGTGCGACGCGCATGCGCCAGCCGCCGGAGAACGACGAGGCCGGCCGCCGCTGGGCGGCGTCGTCGAAGCCGAGGCCGGCGAGGATGGTGGCGGCACGAGACTCGGCCGAATGGGCGTCGATATCGGCCAGCCGCATGTGGATGTCGGCGATACGGTGCGGATCGGTCGCCGTCGTTTCCTCATCGAGCAATGCGGAGCGTTCGAGGTCGGCCTTGAGCACGATCTCGATCAGCGGCTCCTCGGTGCCGGGAGCCTCCTGCGCCACCTGGCCGATGCGCGTGTTCTTCGGCAGGCCGATCGAGCCGGTCTCGGAGGCGAGGTCGCCGGTGATCGCCTTGAACAAAGTGGTCTTGCCGGTGCCGTTGCGGCCGACAAGCCCTGCCTTGCTGCCGGCCGGCAAGGTCAGCGAGGCATGGTCAAGAAGCAGGCGTCCGGCCATGCGGAGCGAAAGGTCGTTGATGATCAGCATGGCCGCGCTTTTGCACGGGACGTCAGCGCTTCGCAAGACCTCGAGCACCGGTTGGCCGCATAAGGCATGAAAATGGCCGCCAGCGGCAGGTTGCCCGGTGCCGCGGGACGAGAAAGAAGACGATTGATCCGATCGCCGGCCTCGCCGGATCAAAGGACCAGCTCCGGGCTGGACCGGGAACCGGCTGCGATAGAGTGGCGCCTGGCGAGCACCGGCTTCTCAGCCGAAAACTGCACATTTGTCAGTTAATTGCCGGTGCAAAGGCGGTCGTCTTCGACTATCGCGTCATGACGCTAAGGCAAGACTCAGCTATGTCTAGGTGTGCGGCGGACCTGATACCCGCCTGGCCGGCGTCATCGCTCCCCTCCCAAGCGGCGCCGGCCATCTTTCCTACAGCTTTCACTGCGCCGGCGGCGCGGCGGGTTGATCATCGCCTGGCGTTGAGTTGGGCGCAGGGTCGACCTGCGGGTTTTGATCGGCGCCGGGAGCCTTTGTCGGTGGAATGTTGTTGTCGCAGGCCGCGACAGCCAGCGCTGCGGCCAAGACGAGCCAAGTCGGGGCCAGCAAAGTTGAGAGCTTGTTCATCGCAACCTCCTGTCACCGGGCAAACGAGACGGTGCCGATTTGGTTGCACGCTCGGGCAAGAGCTTGGGACGTTTTGGAACCCGGGGAACAAAACGAGAGAGGGGAACAAAACGCGGGCTCCTCGGTTGGTCCACACCAATGGAGAAAATCATGATCCGTCTGCTCATAGCCGGGGCCGCCGTCTATGTGGCCTACCGCATCGTCAGGGAAATCGTCGACGAAGTGCCCGACGACTTCGATCCGCTGTTGCTGCCGCCTCCCGATGACGACAAGTCGCTGCCGCGGCAGTCAGCGGCGATGGGCGTCGAGCCGCAGCGCTAGTTTCGGTTCGTCGGTGGGGCGCCAGTAGGATCGGAAGCATCGGACGCACGTACGAAAGCGTTGCGAACAAAGCAGAAACGATGCTTGATGGGCAATGAACCTCGCTGCCCGTGATTCGACCTTCCGGCCTGCCTATCTCGCAAAGCTGAATGCCGAGCAGTGCGTTGCCGTCGAGCATGGTGACGGCAAGGTCGCCGGGCCACTGCTGGTGATCGCCGGGGCCGGCTCCGGCAAGACCAGCACGCTGGCGCATCGCGTCGCGCATCTGATCGTCAGGGGCGCCGACCCTAGGCGCATCCTTTTGATGACGTTTTCGCGTCGCGCCGCATCGGAATTGGCCAAGCGGGTCGAGCGCATCGCCGGCGAGGTGCTCGGCCGCGACGCTTCCATCATCACCGATGCGCTTACCTGGGCCGGCACGTTTCACGGCATCGGCGCCAGGCTGCTGCGCGACTACGCGCTGGAGATCGGCCTCGATCCGGCCTTCACCATCCACGACCGCGAGGATTCGGCCGACCTGATGAATCTCGCCCGGCACGAACTAGGCTTCTCGAAGACTGAAGGCCGTTTTCCGACCAAGGGCACGTGCCTGGCGATCTATTCGCGTGCCGTCAACGCGCAGGCGCCGCTCGGCGAAGTTTTGGGTTCGGTGTTTCCCTGGTGCGCGGGATGGGCAGAACAGCTTAAGGCGCTGTTCGCCCGATATGTCGAGGCCAAGCAGGCGCAGAACGTGCTCGATTACGACGACCTGCTGCTCTACTGGGCGCAGATGGCCGGCGAGCCGGAGATATCGGCGCATCTGGGTGGGCGTTTCGACCATGTGCTGGTCGACGAATACCAGGACACCAACCGGCTGCAGGCCTCGATCCTCGCGGCGCTCAAGCCGGACGGATCCGGGCTGACGGTGGTCGGCGACGATGCGCAGTCGATCTATTCGTTTCGCGCCGCGGAAGTGCGCAACATCCTCGACTTTCCAAAACAGTTCGCCCGGCCGGCCGAGATCGTCATGCTGGAGCGCAACTACCGCTCGACCGAGACCATCCTGGCCGCCGCCAATGCGGTAATCGGCGAGGCCTCGGAGCGCTTTACCAAGAACCTCTGGTCGGAGCGCAAATCGACCGAAAAGCCGAAGCTGGTCAGCGTCCGCGACGAGGCCGAGCAGGCGAGTTACGTCTGTCAGGCGATCCTGACCGAGCGCGAGGCGGGCACGGCGCTGAAGGCGCAGGCCGTGCTGTTTCGCGCCTCGCACCACAGCGGGCCGCTGGAGATCGAACTGACGCGCCGCAACATCCCGTTCGTCAAGTTCGGCGGGCTGAAGTTCCTCGACGCCGCCCATGTCAAGGACGTGCTGGCGGTGCTGCGCTTCGCCGAGAACCCGCGCGACCGCGTCGCCGGTTTTCGCGTGCTGCAGCTTTTGCCCGGCATCGGCCCTTCGGCGGCTTCGCAGATCGTCGACACCATGGCGACGTCGCTCGACGAAGCGATGGGGCTGGCGCGCTACCGGCCGCCGCAACGCGCCGCCGACGACTGGCCGGGTTTCGTCGCGCTGTTCTCGCAGCTTCGCGCCGGGTCGGGAAAATGGCCTGTTGACCTCGAACAGGTCAGGCTCTGGTATGAGCCGCATCTCGACCGCATCCACGAGGACGCAACGACACGCCGGGCCGATATTCTGCAGCTCGAGCAGATCGCCTCGGGCTATGCCTCGCGCGAGCGTTTCCTCACCGAGCTGACCCTCGATCCGCCGGATGCAACCAGCGACGAGGCCGGGCCGCCGCATCGCGACGAGGACTATCTGATCCTGTCGACCATCCATTCGGCCAAGGGCCAGGAATGGAAGAACGTCTTCGTGCTCAACACCGTCGACGGCTGCATCCCGATCGATCTCGCCGTCGGCTCGAAGGAGGATATCGACGAGGAGCGCCGCCTGCTCTACGTGGCGATGACGCGGGCCAAGGACGGCCTGCACCTGGTCATGCCGCAGCGCTTTTTCGTCCACGGCCAGGCGGCGCGCGGCGATCGCCATGTTTACGCCTCGCGCACCCGCTTCATCCCGGCCTCGATCCTCGGCGCCTTCGAACAGACATCGTGGGCGAGCATCCAGGCCACGGATGATCCGCGCCGCCAGCCGCAAGTGCGCGTCGACCTTGGCGCCCGCATGCGCGACATGTGGAAATAGGCCGCTCTTCGGCACGACGCTCATGCCACGGAGCTTGGTGGCGAAAATCAAATTTCGGCAACATGGAACCTGATGCCGCAATCCGCGTTTCTGGGCGTCCTACCCCCGGTCGGAGAGCGGCGTCCGCCCGTCACCTCCGCCCAATTCGAGAGGCCAGAATGCACGATAAGACATTTTTCACCCCGGTCGCCGTAACCGTCGGCGCCGGCCATAAGCGCATGATCGCTTCGCTGTTCGACATGCATGAGTTCCTGACCGAGTTCCCGCCATCGCGGCGACGCCTGAGCTATGGCGCGGCGGTGAAGGCCTGCGAGGCGGCACGCGCTGGCGAGATCTCGCCCGAGGCCGCGCGCGACGCCCTGACCACCTTCGCAGTTTCGGCAGGCATTCTCTGGCCCTCGGCGCAGCCGGCAGTCTCGGTCAAGCCGATCTCCCGCGGCCAGGGGGGATACGCCGCCTGACTGCGCCAGGCCTGTTTTGCGACTATAGCCCGTCGAAGTTGCTGTTCGCCTTCGACGGGTTTCCTGTCAATTCGATCCGGATGATCCCAAATCAGGCGTAGGCGCGGCCCTCTTCGCTGCGCTGGAACAGCGTCAGGTCGAGCGGCACCGAAGGCCGGCCGAGAATGGTCAGGATCGCGTGCGCCTGGCCGCGGTGATGGGTCTGGTGATTGAAGAAATGATCAAGCGCCGGCGCCAATCGCTGCGAGACGGTGCGCATGTCGGAGACGGTCATGTAGGAGAAGCGGCCGGACAAAGCCTTGTCGCTTGACGCCCCAACCCAGTCGACGATCCTTTTGTCTTCGGCCTCGCGCGCCAGCCGCAAGCCCGGCAGGGCGCGGTGCAGGACCGTGTCGAGCCTGGCCGGCGCGTCGCCCTCGCCGGTAAAGCGCCTCATCCAGATGCGATCGGCAGTCAGGACATGGTTGAGCGTCCCCATCATCGAGCCGAAGAAGACCCCGACGTTGCGGTGAAAATCTTCCTCGTCGAGATCGGCGGCGGCATCGTAGATGCGGCTATTGGCCCATTGATTGTAGGCCGCAAACATCATGAAGTGCTGTTTCATCGTTTTCTCCGGCCCGCGAGACCCCGTTTCGGGTGCTTACCGCAAGGCCCGAACGTCGCTCTAGTAGACCGCAGGGAAGCTGCCGCCAATGACCATTCTGCTCTATGATCTCGTCGGACGCGATGGCGCCCGTCCGTTCAGCCCGCATTGCTGGAAGGCGACGATGGCGCTTGCCCACAAGGGCCTCGATATCTCAACCGTGCCGACACGCTTTCTCGAAATGCCCACCGTTGAAGGCGGCGTTTCAAAACTCGTTCCGGTGATCCGCGACGGCGAGAAGGTGGTCGCCGATTCTTTCGCCATCGCGCTCTATCTCGACGAGGCCTATCCAGAGCGACCGACATTGTTTTGCGGCGACGGCGGCAAGGCGATGGCGCGCTTCGTCGAACGCTGGTCGCAACTGACCATCCACCCCTATGTCACCACTGCGGCGATCATGGACCTGCACGCCATGCAGGACGAGGCCAACGCCGCCTATTTTCGCCAAAGCCGCGAGCAGCGCTTCGGCAAGAGACTGGAAGAGGTGGTGGCGGCGCGGGACGCCGGCCTTGGTGCCTTCCGTGCCTCGCTGGAACCATTGCGCTCGATGCTTGCCTATCAGCCGTTCATCGGCGGCCAATCACCGCTGTTTGCCGACTACATCGTCTTCGGCGCGCTGCAATGGGCGCGCATCGCCTCGCCCTACCGGTTGCTCGACGACAACGATGTGGTGGCGCAGTGGTTCGAGCGCTGCCTCGACCTGCATGATGGGCTCGGCCGCACGGTGGCGGCGGCTGCCGCCGCGGCATAGGGGAGTAAGGGAGTAGGGCAGTGGGGAGTAAGGAAGTAGCGGCGGCGCGCATTCCTACTCCCCTACTGCCCCACTGCCCTACTGCCCTATTCCCCTACTGCCTACTTCCTACTTCCTTACTGCCCTACTCCCCTAGCAAAGACAGCACGAGCACCATGACCTCAGACCCGGAATTCCCGGACGATTTTCGCGCCGATCTGGCCAATCTCTTGCTGTGGCGGCGGGATGTCAGGCGATTCAGGCCGACACCGCTCCCCGAAGGCGCGCTGGAACGGCTGCTTGACCTCGCCAGCATTGCGCCCTCGGTCGGGCTGAGCCAGCCCTGGCGTTTCGTCATGGTCGAGAGTGCGGAATGCCGCGCCGCCGTCAGGACATGCTTCGAGCGCTGCAATGCGGAGGCGCTCGCATCGTTCGGCGGCGAACGCGCCGCGCTCTACGCGCGCCTGAAGCTTGCCGGCCTGAACGAGGCGCCTTGTCAATTCGCGGTCTTCGCCGACCGCGGGACGCAACAGGGGCATGGGCTCGGCCGCCTGACCATGCCCGCTACCATCGAATATTCGGCGGTGATGGCGATCCATACTTTTTGGCTGGCGGCGCGCGCCGAAGGAATAGGCATGGGCTGGGTCTCGATCCTCGACCCGGCCGAAATGGCGACGATCCTGGACGCGCCGCCGGAGTGGACGCTGATCGGTTACTTCTGCGTCGGCTGCCCCTGCGAGAACCACAGCGTGCCGGAACTGGAACGGGAAGGCTGGGAAGTCCGGCGCGCTTCGATGGTGACAAGGCGGTAGGGCAACGGCAACGCTGCCATCCTCTTTTGCAGGGAAGAATGGATATCATGGTTGATTTCGCCGGTCGCCGGCGTTGCCGACAAGACACCATGGCAAAGCCAGCCGTGACGGCCTTGATCTGAGGAAGGGCACAAGATGTTTCGCTACGACGTGCAGGCCGAGATCTGGGTCTATCCAGGCAAGGGCGGCTGGCATTTCGTGACGCTGCCGCCGGAGCTTGGGGCACGGATCAAGTCGGCAATGGCGGGGATGGCACGGCCCTGGGGCTCGCTTGGCGTGGAAGCCGTCATCGGCCAGACCAGATGGCGAACATCGCTGTTTCCCGACAAGAAATCCGGCAGCCTGCTGTTGCCGATCAAGACGGCGGTGCGGGTCCGCGAAGGCCTTCGGGCTGGCGACACGGCCAATCTGACGATCGAGATGAAGTTATGACAACATTGGTTTTGGCTGACGGCGACACGCTATGCCGCGGCTAAAGCACGTCGGAGACGCGCTTAAGTTCTTGTTTTTATGCATGTCGTTATCGCAAAATCGCTGCGCACTTTTGCGCGACATGCATTAGCGCCAGCCCCTTGGCAAGCCGGCGGGCGGCTTGTATAGAGCCCGCCACCGTGAATTCCACCCTCCATCACAAGGACGACCCCATGGCGCTCGAACGCACCTTTTCCATGATCAAGCCGGACGCAACCCGGCGCAATCTCACCGGCGCCATTACCCAGATACTCGAAGAAGCCGGCCTGCGCGTCGTCGCCTCGCGCCGGGTGTGGATGAGCCGCCGCGAGGCGGAAGGTTTTTATGCCGTGCACAAGGATCGTCCGTTCTTCGGCGAACTGGTCGAGTCGATGTCGTCGGGCCCAACGGTCGTGCAGGTGCTGGAAGGCGAGAACGCCATTGCCAAAAACCGCGACGTGATGGGCGCCACCAACCCGGCCAACGCCGCCGAAGGCACCATCCGCAAAGTGCACGCGCTGTCGATCGGCGAGAATTCCGTGCACGGCTCCGACGCGCCGGAGACCGCCGCGCAGGAGATCAAATACTGGTTCTCGGACACCGAGATCGTCGGCTGAGCCGATAAGTCACCACGTCATATGCAGAAAGGCCGGCGCAATGCCGGCCTTTTTCGTTGCGGCGATCCGGCACCGGACGCCGGGCGCCGACACCCGCCAACTGCGCGTGATGCTCAAAAACCGAAACCGGTTATCAGCTCGCGGCGTTGAAGCGCAGGATGACGCGGTCGTCTTTGTCGACGATGATGAGCTTGCCGGCGTCGACGTGATACGATGCCGCCTTGGCCAGCGCCTCGAACAGCGCCTTTTCCTCGGCCATAGTCTCGGGCGCGCAGGCCTTGAACGTCGAACCGATGTCACTGATGGCAATCGTCGAACCATCGACTTTGGCGGTGGCGAAGTAGACGTTGCAAGGCCCGCTGCCTCCGGCCTTGCCGGCCTCGTCGATCCTGAACGTCGCCTGCGGCTCGGCGATCACACCAATGCCGTCGATATACTCGATCAGCCAGCTCTGCCCGACCACCGGGGCCGACGCCGGCTGCTCGCTCGACGTCACCATCTTCAGCATGATGGTCTGCGGCGCGTCGCTCAGTGGATCGACCTGGTGGCGCATATCGGAGATGAACAACAGCCTGTCGTCGACGGTGATGCGCGCCTGCAGCGCATAGGTCATATGAGGCCGGATCACCTGGGGATCAAAGCTGATCTCGAACTTGATCGGCACCTGGCCGGCCGGCGCCACCTTGCGCTCGCCGATGACAGCGGCCGTCGCGTCGGCCAGCGAGACATCGGCAAGCTGCACGGAAAGCACGGCTTTCGGCGGCAGAGCGATGCGCTCGCGATACATCACCTCGCCCTTCAGGGTCTTCTCGGCAGCGACTGACAGCTCAGGCACCACCAGTATACCGACCAGCGGCACGACACCGAAGATGAAGAACTCGGTGATCCTGCCCAGCATGATCCTGCTCCCCATAATGCGCCAAACTGGTCGGAAGGTCTCGCAGGATTGCGGTGGTTCCGTGGCGCCCCACACGGGCTGTTCACACGGCGGTGCCTTCCGGCGGCTCGTTGCCCTGTGGTCGGCCTCCTTGGCGTGACAGGCGAAATATTGCTCACGCCAGGTCCCCATGCGATCACGAAGTCGTGTTCCAAAAAGATGTAACGCAGGGAACCTCCGAACCGAACTAACCATGCGCGCTTGAGGAACGGCGCGCGCAACAACCCAAGCGGAGGTGAAATCATGTCAACAAGATCAACCGTGAGCACGGCCTTTCTGGCCGGCGCCGTTGCCACGGCCCTTGCTTCTTTTGCGACGGCCGCGCCGCTGTCCGAGGCAGAGGCCAAGGCAGCGATGGATGCCGGCAAGGAGAAGTGCTTTGGCGTCGCCCTGAAGGGGCAGAACGACTGCGCGGCAGGACCAGGCACCACCTGCCAAGGCACCTCGACGGTCGATTACCAGGGCAACGCCTGGAAGTTCGTCGACGGCGGCACCTGTACGACGATGGACCTGCCCGGCGACCGCAAGGGCTCGCCCACGGCGCTGACCCGCGACGTCCCGTCCTAAGCAATGCAAGCTGCCCGGAAAGCGGAGATGAAGATGAACGGACTGGCCCCGGCATCCCGCACATCGAAAACCTCGCGCTTTCCGGCGCACCCGATCGCCGGCCTTGCCGGCACCAGTTTCAAGCACGGGCATCTGCACGCGATCCTTGGCGACGGCCCAAAGGACGGCTTCTTCGAGGTCCACGCCGAAAACTACATGGGCGCCGGCGGTCCGCCGCACGATGCGCTGACCAGGATTCGCCGCGACTATCCCGTTTCGCTGCACGGGGTGTGCATGTCGATCGGCGGACCGCGGCCGCTCGACAAAGTGCATCTCGGCCGCTTCAAGGCGCTCGTCGACCGCTATGAGCCGGCGCTCGTTTCCGAGCATCTCGCCTGGTCGACCCACGACACCACCTATTACAACGACCTGCTTCCCCTGCCCTATACGCCGGCAACGGTTTCGCGCGTGGCGGATCACATCGATGAAATGCAGGAGACGATCGGCCGCCCGATCCTGCTCGAGAACCCCTCGACCTACGTCCTTTTCGCGGAATCGACGATGAGCGAGACGGATTTCATCGGCGCGCTGGTGCAGCGCACCGGTTGCGGCCTGCTGCTCGACGTCAACAATGTTTTCGTTTCGGCCACCAATCACGGCTATTCAGCCGTTTCCTACCTCGCGGATTTCCCGCTCGATCATGTCGGGGAAATCCATCTGGCCGGGCACGCCGAGCAGGAGGATGACGAAGGCGACCTGCTGCTCATCGACAGCCATGACGGTCCGGTCGCCGACGCGGTCTGGAAGCTCTTCGATATCGTCATCGGCCGATGCGGACCGCTGCCGACGCTGATCGAGTGGGACAGCAACATTCCCGACTGGCCGGTGCTCAAGGCGGAGGCCGCCGCCGCCCAAGCGATTCTCTACCATCACGGCGACAGCCACCATGTGTTCGGAAAAGCCCATGCCGCAGGATGAGCTCCAGTCGGGCGATCTTAGCCACCGGTTCGACTATGCCACGGCATTCACCGCCGGTTTGCTCGATCCTGACCGTGCCCCGCCTGACGCCGTCTCAGGGCCGAACGGGAAGGCGGCAGTCAAACGATACGCCGTCTACCGCAACAACGTCACGGTCAGCCTGATCGATGCGCTGGTCGCCAGCTTTCCAGCGACGCTGCGTATCACCGGCCCGGACTTCTTTCGGGCGATGGCGCGCTTCCATGTCCGCGAAACGCCACCCACTTCGCCGCTTCTGTTCGAATACGGCCGCGACTTTCCCGACTTCATCGAGCGCTACGATTATGCGCGGCCGATGCCATGGCTGGCTGACGTGGCGCGCCTGGAGCGGGCCTGGCTCGACGCCTATCATGCCGCCGACGCGGAACCGCTGGCTTGCGTAGCACTGGCCTCGATCCCGCCCGAACGGCTGGCCGATACCGTGTTCGTACGGCACTCGGCAACGCATGCCATTCGCTCGCGCTATCCGGTCGTGACGATCTTTGCGGCGAACCGGCGCGACGGCCCCGTCGGGCGGATCGAGGCGGACGGCCCTGAAGATGCGCTGGTCACGCGGCCCGGACTCGAAGTCTTTGTTCGCCACCTGCCGCCCGGCGGCGCAGCTTTTCTGGATCGTCTGATGGCGGGCGAGCCGCTCGGCGCGGCGGCCGCGGCAGCATTTGCGGAAACTGCCGAATTCGACCTTGCCGCCAACATTGCCGGCCTGCTGCAAGCAGGCGCCTTCACAGCGGCAGACCAGGGAGGGTGAGCATGACGAACCATGGATGGAACGCCAGCACCGAGCCGCGAGGGGCTGCCACCCTCGTCGAGAGGGTGAATGCCGCGCTGCGCACGAGTGCCACACCGTCGCTGACGCAACTCGTCCTGCGCTGCGCCCTCGCTGTCCCGTTCTGGCGGTCCGGCGTCAACAAATGGGACGGGTTTTTGCAGCTGAACGAGGTGGCCGTGCTGCTTTTCAGTTCGGAGCTCAAGCTGCATCTGCCCGGCGGCCCCTACGATTTTCCCGCGCCTGGGCTGGTGGCGTTCGCCTCAGGATCGGCGGAAATCCTGCTGCCAATTCTTCTCGTTCTCGGCCTGGCGACACGACTGGCGGCATTCGGCCTGCTCGTGATGACGCTGGTCATACAACTCACCGTGCCGGACGGCTGGCCGCTGCACATCACCTGGGCGGCGATGGCGCTCGGCATCATGGCGTGGGGACCCGGCCGGATTGCGCTCGATCACTGGATCGGCACTGACAAGGGCTGATGGAAGGCCCGGGGGCTGATGGGAGGCCGAGGGGTGATCGGGGTTGATGTGAACCTCGCCCTCCAGCGGTGACGCGAAGCATCAATTTCGTTTCGGCACGGCCTGCTTCCAGCGGCTTGCGGCCTCGTCGTCGGCCTCCTTGGCGTCGACCCAGCCGCCTTGCGAGCCGTCGGTGTGGTGTTCCTTCTTCCAGAACGGCGCGCGCGATTTTAGATAATCCATCAGGAAGTTCGCCGCCTCGAACGCCGCCTGGCGGTGGGCGGAGGCCGCGACCACCAGCACGATGTTCTCACCGGGCGCGATCCTGCCGTGGCGATGGATGGCGGTGAGCCCCTGCAGCGGCCAGCGCTGAACCGCTTCGGCGGCGATGCGGCCGATCTCGGCCTCGGCCATGCCGGGATAATGTTCGAGCTCGAGTGCCGCGAGCCTGCCCGCTTCATCGCGGCAGAGACCTGAGAAAGTCACCACGGCGCCGATGTCGGCGCGGCCTTGCGTCATCCTGGCGATCTCGGCGGCGACATCGAAATCCTCCGCCTGGATGCGCACCGTCGGCACCACCGCGCCGGGCATTTCAACCACCCGTCATCGGCGGGAACAGCGCGATCTCGCGCGCGCCTGATATCTTCTCGCGGTGCTCGACATGTTCCTGGTTGATGGCGACGCGGATCACGTCAGGATATTGCAGCGCGTGCTCGTACTCCTCGCCGCGCGATTTCAGCCAGCGCAGCAGGTCGGCCACCGTCTCGATGCCGGCGGGCAAATCGACGTCCTCTTGCGGCTTGCCGATCCGCTCGCGCACCCAGGCGAAATAGATGAGCCTCGTCGACATGCTACTCGTCCATGATGTGCTTGAGGCCGGCACGGAAATAGTCGTAGCCGGTGTAAAGCGTCACCAGCGCGGCGATCCACAACAGCACAAGCCCGATCTGGGTGGTCAGCGGGAAGATCTTGTCGCCGGCAGGTCCCGCGAGCAGAAAGGCGATGGCGATCATCTGGATGGTGGTCTTCCACTTCGCCAGCTGCGTCACCGGCACCGAGACCTTCAGCGCCGCCAGATATTCGCGCAGGCCCGAGACCAGGATCTCGCGGCACAGGATGATGATTGCCGCCCACAGCGACCAGCCGGCGATGCCGGCATGCCTATCGGTATCGGCCGCCAGCAGCAGCAGGCATGTGGCGACCAGCAACTTGTCGGCGATCGGATCGAGCATCTTGCCGATATTCGAGGTCTGCTGCCAGGCGCGCGCCAGATAGCCGTCGAAATAATCGGTGATCGAGGCAAGCAGGAAAATGACCAGCGCCGACCAGCGGGCGAAGTCGCTCGACTTCAGATGGCCTTCGAGAAAAAAACACAGCACAACCAGCGGCACCGCGAGGATGCGGACGTAGGTGAGCATGTTGGGCAGGTTGAATGCGCGCTGGGCCATTTCTTTGGAACTCTTTCTACCTGCCTACTCAAATCAGAAGCGAATGTGGGGGGTCAACAGATGATAGTCGATGGACCAGCCGAAAATAGCCGAATTATCAGCTCTCGTGAAAATGGTTGTAGACCAGCTTGGCGACCTGTTCGGAAATGCCATCGACCTTGACCAGATCCTCGATCGCGGCGCGGCTGACCGCCTTGGCGGTGCCGAAATGCATGAGCAGCGCGCGCTTGCGACCGGGACCGATGCCGCTGATCTCGTCAAGCGGGCTCTTGACCATCTCCTTCTTGCGGCGGGCGCGGTGGGAGCCGATGGCGAAACGGTGGACCTCGTCGCGCAGCCGCTGAACGAAATAGAGCACGGGGTCGCGTACGGGGAGCGAAAACGGTGGCTTGCCCCTGACGAAGAAGCGTTCACGGCCGGCGTCACGGTCCTGGCCCTTGGCGATGCCGATGGCCTGGACACGGTCCTCGATGCCGAGGTCGGCGAGGATTTGTCGCACCGCCGTCATCTGGCCCTGGCCGCCATCGATGAGGATGACGTCTGGCCAGGCCGGGAAGCCGCCTGCATCCTCGATATCGTCGCCCTGTTCGGCCAGGATGTCGTCCGCCGCCAGTTCGCTCCGCGGCACATCGCCATGTTCCTTCAGCAGACGGGAGAAACGCCGCTCCATCACCTCGCGCATCATGCCGAAATCGTCTCCCGGCGTTATCTCGGTCGAGCGGATGTTGAATTTCCGGTACTGGTTCTTCACGAAGCCTTCCGGCCCGGCGACCACCATGGCGCCGACGGCGTTGGTGCCCATGATGTGGGAGTTGTCGTAGACCTCGATGCGCACCGGCGGTTTCTTCAGGCCGAAAGTCTCGGCGAAACCGGTGAGCAACCGCCCTTGCGTCGAGGTCTCGGCCAGCCGGCGGCCGAGCGCCTCACGGGCATTCTGCAGGGCGTTGTCGGTCAAATCCTTCTTCTCGCCGCGCTGCGGCACCGAGATCGCCACCTTGCGACCCGCGCGGGTGGAGAGCGCCTCAGCCAGCAATTCCTGGTCCTCGACGCCATGCGACAACAGGATGGCGCGCGGCGTCGGCTTGTCGTCATAGAATTGCGCCAGGAACGAGCCCAGCACCTCGGCCGCCTCCATCGCCGGATCGGCCTTGGGGAAATAGGCGCGGTTGCCCCAGTTCTGGCCGGTGCGGAAGAAGAAGACCTGGATGCAGACCTGGCCGCCTTCCTGATGGATGGCGAAGACATCGGCCTCGTCGACGGTCTGCGGGTTGATGCCCTGATGGCTCTGCACATGCGACAACGCCGCCAGCCGGTCGCGATAGATTGCGGCGCGCTCGAAATCGAGATTCTCCGCGGCCTGCTGCATGGCGGCGGAGATGTCGGTCTTCACCTTCTGGCTGCGGCCGGACAGGAAGTCCTTCGCCTCGGCGACCAGCCTGGCATAGTCACTATGCGAGATTTCGCCGGTGCACGGGCCGGCGCATCGCTTGATCTGGAACAGCAGGCACGGCCGGGTGCGGTTCTCGTAGAAGGAGTTGGTGCAACTCCTGAGCAGGAAGGCGCGCTGCAGCGAGTTGATGGTGCGGCCGACGGCGCCGGCCGAGGCGAAGGGGCCGAAATAGTCGCCCTTGCGCGAGCGCGCGCCGCGATGTTTGTAGATGCCGGGCGAGACATGATCGCCGGTCAAAAGGATGTAGGGAAACGACTTGTCGTCCCGCATCAGCACATTGAAACGCGGCCGCAAGCGCTTGATAAGATTTGCTTCCAGCAGCAGCGCTTCGATCTCGGTGCGGGTGACGACGAACTCCATCGTCGCCGTCTCGCGCACCATGCGGCCGATGCGGCTGGTGTGGAAGCGGCCTTGTGCGTAATTGGTCACCCGCTTCTTCAGGCTGCGCGCCTTGCCGACATAGAGCACGTCGCCTGCGGCATTCATCATGCGGTAGACGCCGGGCGCGTTGGGCAGCCGTTTGACCAGCGTCTGGATGACTTCGGCGCCGACCATGCCGTCGGCATCGCCGGCATGCGGCGTCCAATCGATGGCGGTGAAGGCGACGTCAGGGCCACCGGGACCGGGCGTTGACGGTTCGACGATCTCCTCCGCCACCTCGTCCTCGAGGTCGACATCGGGCGGCAGGTCTACGGCAGCGCCGACACGTTTGGGTTTCTGGTCCATGGGACTCATTCGACAATGCCTGTCACATCGGGAGTCTGCCACGCAAGGTGCTGGCCGCCGTCGAGCGCGATCATCTGGCCGGTGACCGAGCTTGCGCCCCAGAGATAGCGGATGGTGGCGCCGAATTCAGGCAATTCCGGGCCGCGCTTCAGGATCAGGCCGTCGACCTGCGCGGCAAAGTCGCTGTCTTGCTGACGCGCGCTCTTCAGCGTCGGGCCGGGACCGATGGCATTGACGCGAATGCGGGGTGCTAGCGCCTGCGCCATCATCTGCGTCTGCGTCCACAATGTCGATTTCGACAGCGCATAGGAGAAATAGCGGGGCGTCGGGCGCCAGACGCGCTGGTCGATCATATTGACGATCAGCCCTTCCTCGCCTTCCGGCAGCGCGCGGGCGAATTGTTGCGCCAAAAATGCCGGCGCCTTCACGTGGATGGCGAAGTGACGGTCCCAGGCAAGCCAGTCGACGTCCTGAACCGTATCGTCCACGAACAGCGACGCATTGTTGACCAGCAGTGTAACAGGCCCGAGCGCGGCTTCGGCGCGGCCAACGAGGTCCTCGACCGCGGCCATGTCGGTCAGGTCAGCGGCGACCACAGCAGCCCGGCCACCCTGGCCAAAATGACCGCCGTTGATCCGCGCGGCCAATGCTTCCGCCTCGGCCCGCGAGCGGTTGCAATGGATGGCGACGGCAAAACCGTTCGCGGCGAGATCCTCGACGATCGCCTTGCCGATCCGCTGGCCCCCGCCCGTCACCAGCGCCGTTCCAGCGGCCTTGCTCATCCTGTCAATCCTCAATGGGGCTCGATTTTGAGCCAGCCGGCAAAATATGGCCGGCGAAGCGTTAAATGCCGTTCGGACCTTGGGCAGCATTGTGGCAAAGCGGCCGGATCAGTCTTTCGACTGTGGCCGGGACTCGGCCTGCCAGCCGCAATATAGGACTACGGACCCCTTGCTCCAAGCGTCGTTCAGCGCGGCACGGCTAAGCCTCCTGACACCATCTGTTGCGCAGATGCAACGTCAAAGTTCAGCCTTATTCGTGCCAGGTAATGACCCAAGTTCAGGTTCGCTTCAGCCGTATTTTGACACGACATTCGGAACCGTTGAGCGCCAGACCCGTTTTTCCCCCGGCGGGTTGAGGGCGCTTGTGAAAAGCAAGCCTGTGCCTGTGGCTTAAGGAGTAAAGAACAATGCAAGCCAATCTTAAATTTGCGCGACCGCTGGCGGTGGCGTTCGGGCTCTTCGCCCTCGGCGGAACCGCCTATGCTGCTGACGTCATCGCGGAAGAGCCGCCGGCCCCCGCCCCGATCGCCGAACTTCCGGTCGCTTCCTGGGCCGGTCCCTATGCCGGTGTGAGCGTCGGCTACGGCTTCAGCGGTCACGCCGATGCCGAGGATATCGGCACTGACGTCGACACCGATGGTTTTGTCGGCGGCGTCTTCGGCGGCTATCAGTGGCAGCAAGAGAACTTCGTCTACGGTGCTGAAGCCGATATCGGCTATAGCGGCATCGAGGGCGACGATGGCGGCGTTGAGGCCAAGGGCGGCTTCGAAGGCTCGCTGCGCGCCCGCCTCGGCTACGCCGTCACCCCGGAAATCCTGCTCTACGGCACCGCCGGTGGCGCGCTCAAGAACCAGGAGATCGAAGCGGCCGGCGCCAGCGACGAAAACACCATGCTCGGCTGGACGGCCGGCGTCGGTACCGACATCAAGATCACCGACAATGTGTTCGGCCGTGTCGAGTATCGCTACACCGACTTCGGCGACAAGGACTTTGACGGTATCGGCAAGGTCAAGTCGACCGACAACCGCGTCACCTTCGGCGTCGGTATGAAGTTCTAAAATCGTCCAAGCCACGACACGAAAAAGCCGGGCCTCGTGCCCGGCTTTTTTTATGACCCCTTCTCTGGCTGCCGCTCACGCCGGGACGCAGGGTTTCAGCTCGGGAAACTTCTCGTCAAATCGCGTTGCCCATCGGACCAGCCTGCTGCGGCCCTTTTCCCATTTTCCGGCAAAGCGCAGTGAGAGATAGCCAAGGCAGGCGCGCAGCGCCAGCTGGCCGGCGGTGATCTTTTTTGGCAGCTTAGGCGGATTGGCGTTGAGCAGGTCGAGCGCGCTGGTGATCTTGGCCCACTGGCGGTCGAGCCACGGCTGGTAGACCATGTCCTCGGGGCGCGTGCGCCGCTCATAGACCATCGACAGCGCGCAGTCGCAGATGCCGTCGGCCAGTGCCTCAAGCACTTCCGCCTCGAGGCGCTTGTCGGGATTGCGCGGAAACAGCGCGTTCTTCGACATGCGGTTGAGATGCTGGGTAATTGCGCGGCTATCGTGGATCGAGCGGCCGTCGTCGAGCACCAGCACCGGGATCTTGCCGAGTGGATTGGCGTCGATCAGATCAGCCGGTTTGTCTTCTGTTTTTATCGGCACGAGCTCGACGGCGATGCCGGCATAAAGCGCGGCCATGCGCACTTTGGAACTATAGGGTGACGTGGACGCGTAGAGCAGTCTGGGCATGATCGGGTTCCTGTTTGCCGAGTACAGAGCATGGACGCGCAAAGGACACTGTAGCACTTTGAATTTGCGTGTGATCCATTTCCGCGACACTGTTGGCCGGACATCCCGACATGATCAACAGCCCACAGGCGGAAAAACCGGGCGCCACGGCGAACGACCGTCCTCTTCCATGATCCGCAGGCAGATGAGCGGTACAGTTCCAGCCTGAGAGCATCTGAACAGGTCAGACGGGTTCGAAACCGAGCCAACTCGGTCTTGCACCAAGAATTTCTCTCCGGGCACAGAGAAATGCCCCACCGGACTTCGCCATAAGGCGAAGTCCTGGGAGCTGCGAAAAGCTGTCTTCCCTCCGCCTCTGTTGCTGCCCGAGCACTGACCCTGCGAGCGAGGCGCCTATCCGGCACCCGCCCCCAACCGTCCTCAGCACTGTCCTCCGCGAGCGAAGAAGCGCGATTACTTCTTGGCCTTCGCGGTCGCGGCCTTCGCCTTTGGTTTGGCCGCAGGCGCTGTTTTCTTCACCGCTACCGAAGACTTCGCTGCAGCCGCTTTCTTTGCCGGCGCAGCCTTCTTGGCCGGTGCAGTCTTGGCAGGCGCAGTCTTGGCAGGCGCAGCTTTCTTCGCTGCCGGCTTGGCCGCGGCCTTTGCAGCCGGCTTCTTGGCCGCCGCTGCTTTTGCCTTGGCGGGCGCAGCCTTGGCCGGTGCTGCTTTCTTCACTGCCGGTTTTGCCGCAGCCTTCGCAGCCGGCTTCTTGGCGGGCGCTGCTTTTGCCTTGGCCGCGGCGGCCTTCGGCTTGGCAGCAGGTGCTGCTTTCTTCACAGCGGCTGCGGCCTTTGCCGCCACTGCCTTTACTGGTGCTTTCTTTGCCGGTGCCTGCTTTGCCGGTGACTTGGATGCCGGCGCTTTGGATGACTGTTTAGCCATATCATGCCCCTTAGTTGTGCCGACGGCCGTTAATGACCCGGCGCGTAATGCATATCTGACTCGCGCTTGTCTAGCCAGCGAAGCATCAGCATGATTTTCGAAGTTTAAGTTTCGGTTACACGCGACACTACGCTCGTGCTGATTTCGCAAAATGCCGGCGCTGCTCTTCGAGCTTTGCCGACCGTTTGCGACAGACATTCTGCGCGCATTGCCGGAACCAATCCCACTTCAAGGCGCTGAAGCTTAGCAAGCCTTTTTTGTTCGTTGATCGTCGACCGACACCACCATGACGGCTGCTTCATCGATCTCATCTTCTTGTTCTAGCAGGCGATCTACACAAGCTGCAAAAGCAAAGCGCGGCAATTCCGCTGCCATGATTTATTCGCGGTTGACAGATTACTCTATTTGGCAGAGTATTCTGAATCATCTGGAAAGCGCATGTCATTCGCGCAATATCGGGCGGCGCTGTCCCAGATCAGTGAGACTGAACGCCGGACACCACAGCAGGTCCGATAATGGCTGCCGACGAAATCATCCACCAGAGCGTGCGGCTCAGGATCATGGCGGCGCTGAATTCTCTGGAACGGCGCGAAGCGCTGGAATTCACCCGATTGAAGCTCATCGTCAATGCGACCGACGGCAATCTCGGCTCGCATATCGATACGCTTGCCACGGCGGGCTATGTCGATGTCGAGAAGCTGTTTGTCGGACGTCGACCGCAGACGCGGGTCAGGGCGACGTCAATCGGACGGCGCGCCTTTCGCGGTCACGCCGCTTTCCTTCGCGCCATCCTCGATGAGGCGGAGCAGCCCGGCAAACGCAATCAGCGCAGGACGCGGCAGCGGCCGTTGTAGACCATCCAGCGGTCGAAGCCCGCGACGCAGAATTCGACATTGTCGCCGATCGAGGCAAAGCCCTGCCCTTCCTCGATCAGATACCAGATGGTGCGGGCGTGGCCGTCGGACAGGCTGACGGTGGCGCCGCAATAGCGGCGGCCGATCGGCCAGGTTTCGTTGGCTGGCAGATAGCGATGCTGGTGGATGCCCTGGAAATCGACAATCTCGACGTCGGGCAGATTCGGCACGTGGTGCACCTGGTAGGAGAAGCGGTTGGTGATCTTGTTCAGCACCCAGGCCTCACCGCAAACGCCGCTGTCTTCTTCGGTATAGACGACGGCAAGGTCGGCCGCCTTTGCTGGCTGGATGACAGCGAGGGACGTGCCGAGCGGCGTGCAAAGCGCGATCAGTGCGGCAAGGGCGGATTGGGCGAAGCGAGTCATGGCAGCCTCTTATGGTCGACTGCGCGCACTGTGCGGATTCGCTTGCGCGCGGTCAAGCGGTTGTAGCGACAATGGTTTCCTAGTTCGAAATCGCCTTCAACCAGGACAGGCGCGCGGATAGCTCTGCCGCCTACGCCGCCAGCCATTCCAGCGTCCAGTGCGCCGGTTTTTCAACGACAAGCAAATTGTGCAAAGCCGCCAGCAGCGTGCGCAATTCGCCTTCCAGCGTGAACGGCGGGTTGACCACCACCATGCCGCTGCCGTCAAGGCTGGGCTCGGCCGTTGGCGGCCTGATCTCGAAGCCGATGTCGAGCAGCTTCGGGACACCTGACTGCGCCAGCGCCTTGCGGAAGGCGGCGACCGCCTTGCGGTCCTTGACCGGATACCACAACGCATAGACGCCGCCGGGCCAGCGCTTGTGGGCTTTGCGCAGCCCGTCGACGAGGCGGTCGAACTCGCCCTGCTCCTCGAAGGGCGGATCGACGAGTACAAGGCCGCGCTTTTCCTTCGGCGGCAGATGCGCGCCGAGTGCCAGCCAGCCGTCGAGCTCGATCACCCGGGTCTGGAAATCGCCAGCGAATAGCGCCCTCAGCTTCGCGGCGTCTTGGCGATGCAATTCGACCGCCGACAGCCGATCCTGCTTGCGCATGAGATGACGCGCGATCAGCGGCGAGCCCGGATACTTTTTCACGCCGCCTTCAGGATTGAGCGAACGAACGGCTTCCAGATAAGGCGCCAGCAGTGCTGCCGCCGGCGCGTCAAGCGCGGCATCGACCAGTCGGCCGATGCCGCCTTGCCATTCGCCGGTCTTTTGCGCTTCAGTCGACGATAGGTCGTAGCGGCCGATGCCGGCATGGGTGTCGATGACGCGAAAGGCCTTGTCCTTCTGCTTCAGATATTCGACGAGCCGGCTCAGCACGACATGCTTGACGACATCGGCGAAGTTTCCGGCGTGATAGGCGTGGCGGTAATTCACGATCTAGTTCGAGCCCCTGCCCCAGCGTGGCGGTGGCGGCTGCGAGTTCGGATTTTGCGGCCGGCGGCCGCCGAAACACAACGCCAACAGCATCCCGATCAGGCCGGCCGCTATCAGCGAGAAGCCGACCGGCCGCGCCCGGCGATCGATCTCGCCGACGCCGGAACGCAGCACGAGGTCCACCGCCCGCATCTCGATGCCTTCGGCGTCGCCCGGGCCGATGGTGAAGAGGTACGGGCCGGGGCTGACCTTCGCGATCAGGCCGGCTTCGTCGCGAAAGATCTTGTCCGGCAGTTGCGGGCTGACCTGGCGCGGATTTTCCGAATGGTTGAATTGCAGCGCCGAGGCGAGCACGGTCCTGCCGCCGGTGGCGGCGGTCAGCGTCAGCACGGTGCGCTGTTGCGAGACGACGATACGTTCGGTTCTCGCGGTGAGGTCGACCAGCACCCGCACCGGCGCGTCGCGAGCGGCCAGCGGCACCGTCACCGGCATGAACCGGCCCTGTTCGTAAACCCGCCAGGTGCCGATCTCACGGCCGGAGAAATTGGTCATCGCCCAGGGATAGACGACGCCGATGCTGATGCCGGCGAGCAGGATCAGAAGAAACAGAAAGCGCATGCGCTCGACTACCTTGCCGGATATTAGCATTAGCGCCGCGCGGGCGCGTTCCATCTCGTCCCAGGAGCCATGTCGAGGCCGAGATCAAATGTCGTATCGAATTCGGCCGTGCCAAGATAGACAATAGCATCGGACCCAAAGGTGGGAACAGAATCCGAATGATCTGAGCGCCCGATAAGGAGGATCAGCCCTTCCCCTTCTGGAGGCTCGATTCCAATGCGCGCATTCCAGTCTCGTCGAACAAATGCAGATGTTGCGGCGGGAAAGCCACCGTCACCGTCGGGCCAGCCGTCAGCGCCGCCCTGTCCAGCGTGAAGACGTTGAATGGCAGGCCATGCAGGCCGAGATGCAGGATGATGCCGAAGCCGGTCGGCTCGATCAAGTCGACCGTCGCCCTCAGGCTGCTCTCCGATGCCGGCGACATCTCGACATGCTCCGGCCGGATGCCGAGCGTCACCGCCGCGCCCTCCTCGAGTTGATAGGCTGACGAAAGCCCAATCAGCGTTCCGTCAGGCAATCGTGCGCCGGCCGTGCCTGCGCCGACCTCATAGCGCGCCGACAGAAAATTCATCGCCGGCGATCCGATGAAGCCGGCGACGAACAGGTTGGCAGGGCGGTCGTAAAGCTCCAGCGGACTACCGACCTGCTGCACCACGCCCTCATGCATGGCGACGATCCGGTCGGCCAGTGTCATCGCCTCGATCTGGTCGTGAGTGACATAGATCGAGGTCGCGCCGAGATCGCGGTGCAGCTTCTTGATCTCTGCCCGCATCTGCTCACGCAAGCGCGCATCGAGATTGGACAGCGGCTCGTCGAACAGGAATGCCTTGGGCTGTCGCACGATCGCGCGGCCCATCGCCACGCGCTGGCGCTGACCGCCCGACAGTGCCTTCGGCCGCCGCGCAAGCAGCGGCTGCAGTTCGAGCTTCCTGGCTGCATTGCTGACGGCGGCCGTGATCTTCTCGCGGGCAGCCTTCCGGATGCGCAGGCCGTAGCTCATGTTCTCGGCGACATTCATGTGCGGATAGAGCGCGTAGGACTGGAATACCATGGCGATGTCGCGGTCCTTGGGCGCCCGCTCATTGACGCGCATGCCGTCGATCCGGATCTCACCTTCGGTCACCTCCTCGAGCCCGGCGATCATGCGCAGCAGCGTGCTCTTGCCGCAGCCCGACGGCCCCACCAGCACCACGAACTCGCCGTTCTCTATCGACAGGTCGACGCCATGCAGCACGGAGACGACGCCGAAATTCTTGCGGACGTTGCGGATGTCGATCGATGCCATTGAACCTCACTCAGCCCTTGACCGCGCCGGCCGTCAGGCCCTGGACCAGATAGCGCTGGATGAACAGGAAGAAGAGGCAGGCCGGGACCAGCGCCAGCACGCCGGCTGCCATCATCTGCCCGAAATCGACCGAAAACTTCGACACGAAGGTGAGCAGACCGACCGGAAACGTGGCGGCGCTGTTGCCCGAAATCAGCATCAGCGCGAACAGCAGTTCGCTCCATGCGGCGGTGAATACAAAACCAAGCGTCGCCGCAATGCCGGGCAGCGTCAGCGGCAGGACGATCTGGCGAAACGCCATGAACTGCGTGGCGCCATCGATCTTGGCCGCCTCCTCCAACTCCTTGGGAATGCCGTCGAAAAACGACTGCATCAGGAACGTCGCGAAGGGGATGTTGAAGGCGGTGTAGACGACCACCAGCCCGGTCAGGCTGTTGGTCAGCCCGAGCGGCGAGAGCATCTTGAAGATCGGCGCGACCAGCATCACCAATGGAAACATCTGGGTGAGCAGCATCAGCGCGACCAGCCAGTATTTGCCGCGGAAGGTGAAGCGCGACAGCGCATAGCCGGAGAGAGACGCAAGCAGCGTCACGATCACGGCCGTCGCGCCGGCAACGATCATGCTGTTCCTGAAGAAGACCGGGAATGCGCTGTGGGCCAGCACGAAGCGGAAATGTTCAAAGCTCATCCGTGACGGCCACATGCGCACGCCCTCGGAATAGAGCAGGTCGTTCGGCGTGACCGATACTTTCAACAGCCAGAACAGCGGGAACAGTGCAAAGAGGACGTAGCAGAGGATCGCCAGGCGGTGCAGCGCGGTGCCGAAGGTCGAATAGCTGTTCATCTGGTCATCCCGATCAGGCCCGATCCATCAGGACTTGCCGCAGCATGACGATCAGCATCGAATAGGCGAGCAACAGGACGAGCAGCACCAGCGCAATGGCCGAGGCATAGCCGAAATCCAAGGCCCTGAAGGCTTGCGTGAAGATGTAGCTCGCGACGATCTGCGTGCGGTCGGCTGGCCCGCCGCTGGTCATGACGATGATCAGGTCGGCGAAGTTCGAGATCCAAACGGTGCGCAACAGCACGGTGATCGCAATGGTCGGCGCAAGGAACGGCAAGGTGATCGACGTGAACCGCCTGAATGCCCCGGCGCCGTCGATCGCCGCCGCCTCGTAGAGGTCGCGCGGGATGGCCTGGAGCGCGGCCAGCAGCGTGATGGCGAAGAAGGGAATGCCCCACCAGACGTTGGCGATGATCGGTCCCCACATGGCAAGCTGCGGATTGGAAAGGATGTTGGCCGGTTCATTCATGAGGCCGAGCGCATAAAGCCAGTGCGGCAGCGGTCCGATGACGGGGTTGAACAGCCACGCCCAGTTGAGCCCGGTGAGGAAAGTCGGTACCGCCCAGGGCAGGAACACCAGCGCCTGCGCTATGGCGCGGCCGGCGAACGGCCGGTCGAGCAACAGCGCCAGGATCAGGCCGAACACGAATTGCAGCAAGACGGACGCGCCGGTCCACCACAGCGTGTTGCGCAGCGCCCGATAGAAATTGTCGTCGTCATAAAGGGTGCGAAAATGATCGAGCCCGACATAGCCGCCGGAGAAGGGGTTGAGCAAGTGCACGTCGCGGAAGGCGTAGGACAGGCCTAATACCAGCGGCGCCAGCATGATGGTGACGATCAGAATCAGCGCCGGGGCGGTGTAAAGATATGGCTCGGCATGGCGCGTGATCCGGTCGACCAGCGACCGGCGGCGCGATTCCGGGAACCCGGCGGTGGCGTCAAAGACCATCAGCTAACGCTTTCGCTCCAATTGGCCATCCGTCCAATCGACCATCCTTCCAACCGACCCTCCTTCCAATTGACCATGGACGAGACGTATCGGAGCCACCCGCGATGGGCGGCTCCGACGCCTGGCGTCCGCCGTTTATTTCTTGGCCAGGTATTTTTGCTGCGCCTTGGTCAGATAGTCGGCCCACTGGTTGGCCATTTCCTCTGGCGTGATATCGCCAAGCAGTGCCTGTTGACTGGTCTTGATGACCATCGAGTCCTTGAAGAAGGCGAACTCCTCGAGATAGGTCGGCATAACCGTTGGCACCGCATCCTTGTCCTCGAGTTCAGCGAACCAGCCCTTGAACTGCTCGCTTGCGTAGAAGGGATCCTTTTCGGCCGACTTGTGGACCGGCAGCGCTCCGGTGCGCTTGTTCCACTCGACATTGCCCTCGGGCCCTTCGAGCGTTTCGATCAGCTTCCAGGAGAGGTCCTTGTTCTGGCTGGCCGCCATCATCGACCAACCGGCATAGCCGATGGTCGGGAACGTCTTGCCGCTCGGCCCCTTCGGCATGGTCGTGACGCCGTAGTCTTCCGGCTTCATCCGCTCGGCTATCGCGATCAGCGCGTCTGGATCCTGATCAAGCATTGCGCAGGTGCCGGTGTAGAATCCGGCGACGATTTCGTTAAAACCCCAGTTGACGCTGTCCTTCGGCGCCAATCCCTTCTTGTACAGATCGACGATCCAGGTCAGTCCCTTGACCCAGCCCTCGCTGTTCATGGTCGAGGTGCCGTCCTCATTGAAGAACTCGTTGGAGCCGGCCATGGTTGCGCCGAACATGATCCAGCCGTTGAGGCCACCCGGCCCGCCGCGCAGGCAGTAGCCATATTTGCCTGGAAGCTTGGATACTTTCTCCGATGCCGCCACGAACTCGTCCATCGTCTTGGGCGGCTCGGTGACACCAGCCTCCTTGAACAGCTTCTTGTTGTAGAACATCGCCCGCAGATAGAAGCCGTAGGGCAGCATGTAGGCGGTGTTGTTCACGTCGCGGCCGAGTTCGAGCGTGCGATCGGTGAGGCCCGAGGTGTGCTCCCATTTGGCAAGATAGGGTTCGAGGCTTTCGAGAAGGCCGTTGTTGGCATAGAGCGACAGCCAGGTGTCCGGCATCTCTATGACGTCGGGGATTTCGCCGGCAGACACCATGGTCGCGAATTTCTGGAACGCCTCGCCCCAAGGCAGCGAGATCACCTCGACCTTGGTGCCCGGGTTGGCCGCCTCGAACTTGGCGACGATCGACTTCAGGGTTTCGGTGCGCTCGGGGCTGGTGATCACCTCCACGAGCTTCAGCGTCGTGTCGGCGAGTGCAGCACCCGACATCAGTACGGTGGCGAATGCGGCGATAAGAAGCTTCTTCATTTTCCGTTCCCTTCTTGTCTGGTTGCTTCAGGTCTTTTCTTCGGAAGCGGCGTCGATCGCCGTTTCCAGGTCACTCCACAGCGCCTCGGTTCCCTCGAGGCCGACATGGAGACGCACGGACCGCGGATGGACGCCGAACGCCATCGCGGAATTGGGTTGGGCCTTCTGCTGCAGCACGACCTCGCCGGGCACGATGAGGCTTTCGTGGCCGCCCCACGACACGCCCAGCTTGAACAGCTTGAGGCGGTCGGCAAAGGTGCGGATGTCGATGCCGTCGCGGAAGACAAATGAGAACAGGCCCGACGTGCCGGTGAGCCCCGCGGGAAGCAGGTTGGCCAACCCTGGATGGCAGACCCTCTCAACGATTGGATGATCCCGCAGGCGCCGTGCGATTTCGAGGCCGGAGGCCTGATGAGCGCGCATCCGAATCGGCAGTGTGCGCAAGCCGCGAATCAAGAGCCAGGCATCGAATGGCGACAGCTTGCCGCCGAGATATGGATAGGCTTCGCCGCGGATGCGGCCGATCAATTCCTTCGAGCCCGCGACCACGCCGGCCACCACGTCGCTGTGGCCGCCCAGGTACTTGGATGCGGAGTGGACCACAACGTCGACGCCGAGCGACAGTGGCCGCTGAAAGACCGGGCTGGCCCAGCTGTTATCGATGATGGTCGGGATGCCGCGGGACTTTGCCAGCGCAGCGAGCGCGCCGATGTCATGCGTTTCCATGACCCAGCTGGTCGGGCTTTCCATATAGAACAGCCTGGCGCCAGGCAGGGCGCTCGCGACAGCCGCCTCGTCGCGCCCGTCGACATAGGTCACCTCGATGCGCATGCGCGCGAGCAACGTCCCGAACAGTCTGAACGCGTCCGGGTAGATATGCCTGACCGCGACAATGCGGTCGCCCGGTTCGACGAAGCTCAGCACTGCCGATGAGATGGCGGACATGCCGCTTGCAAAACCGATCGCGTCCTCGGCGCCCTCCAGCTTCGCCAGCATTTCCTCGAACATACGCACGGTCGGGTTCAGCCCGCGCGTGTAGGTCGGCCGCACTTTTTCGCCGCGGTATGTTTCGAGCATCTCGTCATAATTCGAGAAGGTGAAGAGCGAGGTCTGCACGATCGGCGGGACGACGGCATCGAAGGCGTTGCCCTCGTCATGGGCGGCGATCAGCGAGGCCTGGTCGAAAAAATCCTGGCCGTTCATTTCGACATTTCCTCGATATCCTGTTCCACGATCTCGAGGATCTTCAGCGTTTTTCCGCGCGCCAGCTCCGCGTCCCCGGCGACGATGGCATCGAACAGCTCACGGTGATACGGGAACGATCGCCGCGCGAAATCCTGCCGGTCGAAAGGATGGTCCCAGAAGCGCTCAAACGCTTCGCGCATCTGCCCCAGGAGCTGCCGGAAAAGCGGATTGTGCGTGGCATCGTAGACCGCCAGGTGAAAGGCCAGGTCTTCCGGCCCCGACGTGCCGGTGGCGAGATGGACGCGCTCCATCTCGATGAGTTTTTCCTCGATCGTCCGCAGATCGTCGACTGTCCGCCGCCGTGCCGCAACCATGCTTGCCTCGGCCTCGATGCCGCGGCGCACCTCGAGGGTGTGCAAGAGACCGTCGCGCAGCTCAGCCGCATTGAGCGACAGCGGCAAATGGATCGTGCCGGCGGATATCGGCTTGAGCAGATAGGTGCCGCTGCCTTTGCGGGTCTCGGTGACGCCTAGCGCTTCGAAACGCCCCATCGCCTCGCGAATTGTCGAACGCCCCACGGAAAGCGCGGCCATCAATTCGCGTTCGGTTGGAAGCCGGTCACCGCTCTTCAGCGCAGCGCGCTCGACATAGTCTGCCAGCGCTTCCATGACTTGTTTGCCGCGGTCCAACGGCGGAAGCGTGGCGATTGCCGCACGCGTGGCAGGTGCCCCGGGCAGTTCGCCGCGCATACGCATGGGTACCTACGCCCAAAATTGGTCTGACATCTTAGCAGTTTTGCGCGCCACCGGCCTTTCGTCAAGTGGCCTCGGCAGTGCAGAGGTTGCATTTCGGCTCACACCCATTGCGGAACCTTGGACGTTGCCGCGTCTTCTGCGACCTTGCAAAAATCAGCTGCAAAACTGTGATTTTAATCAGCGATTTTGCGACAGTCGCTTTCAACCAAACGTTCAGCCTCATTTTGGAGAGAGGCCATCGAGCAGGAAGCCGAGGCCATTCCTGAAAGCGCCGTCCCAATCATTGTCCAACAGCAGACGAGAGCGTTCGATTGTCGGATAACGTTCGCTGAGACGTGTAAGGCGCTGCTGCGCAGCGGCCCTGTCGTCGTCCGAGAGGTCGAAGCTCGCCCGGGCGATGGTGGCGCCCATCACATAGTTCCAGAGCGACCATATCGCAACGTTCACATCTGCGTCCGCAACGCCGGCTCTGGACAACGTCTTGCTCAGCAGTTCCAAGCGACCGAGGATGTTCGGGCCGAGTGCCCGGCGCGGCAACAGCGTCGCCGACCAAGGGTGGCGCAGCATGCTGGCGCGCCAGTCTTCGAGCACATGAACGACTTCTCCGCGCCAGTCTTGAGCTATTTGCGGCGGTCCGCGATATTCAAGCACCGAGTCGAGCGCCAGATCAAAGACATCCTCTTTGTTGTCGACGTGCCAATATAGGCTCATCACGCCCGAGCCGAGGCGATCGGCCAGCCGACGCATCGTCAATCCGTCGACTCCTTGAGCGTCAAGCAGTTCCACCGCGGTCGCCACGATACGTTCCCGAGAGAGCGGCGGTTCACTGCGCGGCTCCTGCAAGGGCTGGAGCCGCTCATTTATCCCTCGTTTGCTCCGGCCGCTGCGTTTGGTCGCCATCCGTCTTCCTCGCTGTTCAGAACGTCGATTTTGACCGGCAACGCGAACGAATGTCGATCTGAACGATTGACTCGTACGGCGTACCATACGATGACTCGTACGTCGCACGAGTCATCGTATGGGCGATACGGTTAAAGTTCAATAATGCCGGCCGCGAGGCACGTTGCTCGCATAGCCAAGAGAAAATCATGTCACGCGCAATCAAGCATCTGCTTATCGAAGGGCTAATCATCATGACCATGGGAGTTCCCACTGCCACGACAGCCAATGAGAAGGATCTCAAGCTGACCATCGTCAATCCACAAAACCTCTACGACCCGTCGCCAAATGGCTACAGCACGGCGGTGATCACGCCGCGCGGAGCCCGGGTGGCCTACATCTCCGGACAGGGCGGCCAAGACAGCACGGGAGCCTTGTCGCCCGACTTCGCTGTCCAGGTTGAGCAGGCCTACACAAATTTGCGCACCGCCCTCGATGCGCTCGGTGCGAGGCCGGATCAGGTCGCCAAGCTCACCGTCTTCGTGGTCGATCACGATATGTCCAAGCTTGAGGTGTTGACCAAGAACGTCAAGAAAATGTTCGGTGAAGCGCTGCCGGCGCAGACCCTGATTCCCGTCCCCAAGCTTGCAATTGACCCCATGCTCTTCGAGGTGGAGGCCGTCGTCATTCTGGAATAGTGGTGCAGCTCGCCTTTCGCAATTGTCCAGAGCTTCGCGGAATTACGAATTACGGATCGCGGTAGGGACGCTCAGCAATGGGCGTCCTACCGCGATCAGTAATTAGACGCCATCAACAGCAAAACCGGACAGCCGGCATTTCCGAGATCAGGCCATAATTGGACATTTTGCTGATTTGCCTCCCTGACTGCACTACAACAAGGCACAGATGGTGCTTGACGGGGTCTCCATGATGCGGGGAATCCGATCCGCCTTGGCAATCGTCCTACTATCCGTTTCCGCTTTCGGAGCCGATAATTCTCCTGGAGAGGATGCGATTAGGACCCTCCTTATCAGACCGGAGACCTGGACGATGTACTTGGAGTTCACGGACGCGGCGATGCCCAGCGACCGAGCCCAGAAGATGATTTGGGAGTACTTTCAGCGTGATCAAAAGGTAATGGGACGCCGGGTCGGCCTCGCATTTGGAGGCTGCGATCTTGAACTCTCGTTGAGAAGCGACGGGTTCAGTTTTCGTTGGTGCCCGCCCCTCGACGCCGGCGGGCCCTCACTCGTTTACGATCCGAGTGATCCACAATACCCCTTCAAGGGTCACGGTCCGCAAAAGATCTGGCTCAAGGCAAACGAATGAAGGAGGGGGGCGCGATGGTGGCGCCCGCCACCCTTCCGCTCATGCCGGTACCGGGTTGTTGCCGGCGCCCAGGCCACTGGAATATCGGTGACAGTGCCCTTTGTCTATTTTGCAATCTAATTGGCACAGCCGTCATCGCGCGTAAGCCCGACCGCATCGCCGAGCAAATTGGCAAGGCCGTGAAAAGGGGAAAACGAGGCAGGCGACGAAGGAAAAATAGTGGGGATCGAGGAGCCGAATGTGATGGCATTGGATCGCGTACGTGCGTTGGTATTCGACGTGTTCGGCACTGTCGTCGATTGGCGCAGTGGCGTGGCGCGCGATGCTGAGCCGTTCCTGAAGCGGCATGGAGCAGGATCCGCTATCCCTACCGCTTTCGCGGATGCGTGGCGTCGCCGTTACTCTCCAGCGATGGAGGAGGTGCGCAGCGGCCGGCGGCCCTTTACACGGCTCGACGTGCTGCATCGGGAGAATCTGGAAGCCATTTTGCAAGAATTCGGGATCGACCCGGCTTCGGTGCCGGCGTCCGAGCTGGACGAACTGAACCTGGCATGGCACCGATTGGAGCCATGGCCGGACGTGGTGGCCGGCCTTACACGGCTCAGGGCCCGCTATATCATCGCGCCGCTCTCGAACGGCAACATCGTCCTCATGCTCAACATGGCGAAGCGGAGTCGCATCCCCTGGGATGCGATCCTCGGCGCCGAAGTCGTGCAAGCCTACAAGCCTGCGCCGGAAGCCTATCTTCGCACCGCTGACGTGCTGTCAATGAAGCCGGATGAGATCTGTCTTGTGGCCGCCCACAATGGCGACCTTGCAGCGGCTCGGGCATGCGGATTGCGAACAGCCTTTGTCCCGCGTCCGACCGAGCACGGGGTGGCGCAGACCACGGATCTGCACCCTGATCAAGCCTGGGACCTGGTGGCCAGCGACTTCATTGACTTGGCTGAACGACTTCAGTTGTAGCACCCCCAGGTTGCTGATCGCCCAGGCGGCAGGCTTTGCTACGCCTTGCGTTCCCAGCGCCGGTCTGAGGTCTGCTGCCAGTAGGTGACTGCGTGGCCGGCTTCCTTCATCGTCTTCCAGTGCGTGCGCGCCGCCTCGAGCTGGGCCGCATCGTGGCCGTCGAACAGGAACACGGCGCGCTCGTAACCGGCAAGCTTCGGCGGCACCGCGCCGTCAACCAGGAAGCGTATCTGCGCCTCGTTCGGATTGTCATGGCTGGTTGTCAAAAGGATCGGCTGCTCGGCCAGATAGGATTCGCGGTCCGTCGCATGCGCCAGGAAGGAATCGTCCCTGAAGGTCCAAAGATGCTGGTCCAGCGCGTCGCGCCGTTCTTCGGAGCCGGTCTGTACCACGGCGCGCCAACCGCGATCGACACTGCGCTCGAGCAGGCCGGGCAACGCATCCTCCAGAGTCGATTCGGTCAGGTGGTAGAACAGGACGTCGGCCATGATCGCGCCTTGAAAGGCCTCACTCCTCATAGTTGTCGCGAACCAGCCGGTCGAGCAGCCTGACGCCGAAGCCGGAGGCCCATGACTGGTTGATCTCGCTGGACGGCGCGCCCATCGCGGTGCCGGCGATGTCGAGATGCGCCCAGGGTGTATCCCTGACGAATCGCTGCAGGAACTGCGCCGCGATGATGGCACCGCCATAGCGGCCGCCGATGTTCTTCATGTCGGCATTTTTCGAATCGATCAGCTTGTCGTATTCGGTGCCGAGCGGCATCCGCCACACGCGTTCCTGCGTCGCCTGCCCGGCGCTCGTCAGCCTGTTCGCCAATTCGTCATTGTTGGAGAACAGCCCGGCATAGTGCTGGCCGAGCGCGACCATGGTGGCGCCGGTCAGCGTCGCCAGATTGACCATGAATTTCGGCTGGAAGCGATCGCTGCAGTACCACAGCGCATCGGCCAGGACGAGGCGGCCTTCGGCGTCGGTGTTGAGCACCTCGATGGTCTGGCCCGACATCGAAGTGACGATGTCGCCGGGGCGCTGCGCATGGCCGTCGACGGCATTTTCCACCAGCCCGATGATGCCGACGACATTGGCCTTGGCCTTGCGCGCGGCCAGCGCGTGCATCAGCCCGGTCACCGCGGCCGCGCCGCCCATGTCGCCCTTCATGTCCTCCATGCCGGAGGCCGTCTTTATCGAATTGCCGCCGGTGTCGAAAGTGACGCCTTTGCCGACGAAAGCAATCGGGCTGTCCTTGGCCTTGCCGCCGTTCCATCGCATGACGGCCAGGCGCGCGCCACGCGGCGAGCCTTGTGCGACGCCGAGCAGCGCGCCCATGCCGAGCTTCTTCATCTCCTTCTCGACCAGGATCTCGACCGCGACGCCGAGCGCCTCCAGTTCGTTGACGCGGGCGGCGAATTCCACCGGCCCCAGTATATTGGCCGGTTCGTTGACCAGATCGCGCGCCAGGAGCACGCCGTCGATCACCGCCACCTCGTCGGCGAAGGCCTTCTTCGCCGACGCCGGGTCGGCGGTGTGGATGGTCACCTTAACCGGCTTTTTGGGCTCGGCCTTGTTGCCGTCGCGCTGGCCGTCGCCATTGTCCTTTTTCGTCTTGTACTTGTCGAAAGCATAGCTGCGCAGAAGAATGCCCGCGGCAAGCTGTGCCGCTTGCCTGCCGCCGACGTCAGCACCCGGCAGATCGAGCATGACCGCCACCTCCGTCGCCTTGCGCAAGGATGCAGCGATGGTGCCGCCAAGCTTGAGCCAGGCATAGTCGTCGAGCGCCGAGACCTTGCCGGCGCCGACCGCCACCAGCCGGTCGAGCGATGTGCCCTCCGGCGCCAGCACTTCGACCAGGCCGGCGAACTTGCCGGAAAAGTCGGCCACCGGAAACGCCCGCTCCAGGGTCTTTGCCGGATCGCAAGCCTTTGCCGCGTCGCCGAGACCGCCATCGTTGGCCGCCAGCATGAAGACGCTGCCTTTTTTGGGCACTGCGAACCTGGCAAAGGCGATCGAAGGTCTCGAAGTCATCATGTCCTGCTTTCGGGAAAGGCGTTGGGTTTTCGGGGGAGTGCCTTGACGAACCAGATATTTGGCTGTTTCCGACCGGAAGCACCACCCCCATTTTCAATCATCGCCCCTGCCTGGCGATCTGCTGCGTGATTGTGTTGGCGCCGATCACGACCGCACCGTGAAAAATCGATTCCTGGCCGGTTTTGCTGCGCAATTCTGTTACTTCTGCTTTCATGCTTGTACCTGTCGCAGCCGCGGCGGCCATGTCGGTGACCGGCGCGACATTTGGTCGTTTTCCGGCATTTGGCAAGACTTTGCCGGGATCCGATCCCATATGGCAGATGGAATCGATGGCGATTCGTCGCGGCACGGCCCCGCTTTACTGCCGCAACCTGTTGTTAACCATTGATGTTCGCCCTTTCTTATCCAATGCCGCCGACACTCCGGCCACCGGAAACAACGATGTGGGACGGGAACCAGATCGAACCGCCAACGGACCGGTTGTGCAGGCGTCGCCGGGCGACTACCTTGTCTGGAGGCATGATGCCGTTCGGCAAAATCGAGAAAAGCCTTCATGAAGGTCGTTGAACGCTACATCATGCGTCGTGCGTTGGCGGTCTTCCTCGCAGCGCTCATCTGGACGCTGGCGATCGTGTGGACGACGCAGGTGCTCGCCCGCATCGATCTCGTGACCGACAGCGGGCAGTCGGCGCTGACCTTCTTCGAGGTCGCTGCGCTGATCATTCCGTCGATCGTCCCGATCGTCGTGCCCTTCGCCCTGGTGGTCGCGGTCGCGCAGACACTGAGCGCGATGAATTCCGATTCTGAGCTTGCCGTCTTGAACGCCGCAGGCGCTTCGCGCTGGACCATCGTCAGGCCGATCATGCTCCTGGCACTGGCGGCCAGTGTTTTTTCGTTCGCCGTCGACAACGGCGTCGACCCCTATGCACGACAGAAAAACCGCGAGCTGGTGGCGTCGTCGCGCGCCGATCTTCTGTCGCTCATCATCCAGGAAGGCACCTTCCACAAGATCGACGACGGCCTGTTCCTGCAGATCGGCCAGCGGCTTCCGGACAACCGCCTTGGCGGCATTTTTGTCGCCGATTCACGCGAAGAAGGCGTCAACCTCATCTACTACGCCAAGAGCGGCGCCATCATCGAAAGTGGCGACGAGCGGGTGCTGATAATGAACGACGGCGTCATCCATCGCAAAACGCTGGCCGGCGATCTTTCGGTCATCCGGTTCACCTCCTATGCCTTCGACCTGTCGGCCTTCATGTCGGCCTCATCGGAGGTATTGCTCTTGCCGAAGGACCGGACGACACAGTACCTGCTCAATCCCAGTCCGAACGACAAGATGTTCCAGAAAAGGCCGAACAAGTACCTGGCCGAGGTCCACCAGCGTTTCTCCGAATGGTCCTATTCACTCGTTTTCGCGCTGATCGCGCTTGCAGTCGCGGGAGACGCGCGCTCCCATCGCGAGGCGCGCATTCATCCGCTGATCACGTCTATCGCGATTGCCCTTTTCGTGCGCTGGCTCGGTTTCTTTGCCGCTGGGAAGGCCGACAACATTCCGCAATACGCCTATGTGGTCTACGGCGTTCCTATTGTGGCCTCCGCAGTCGCGACATGGTTCATCGTCTCCAACCGGACCATGGAACTGCCGGTCGCCTGGGCCGACTGGATGACGAATTTCGCCGGCCGCTTCGGTGACGGCTGGAGCGCCCTGAAGCTCCGCTTCGCCAGGCGCGGCGCTTCTGGCCAAGAGGCCAGCTGATGGGCTGGACACGCTAATGGGCTGGACTCTGGGCAGATACTTCTTCTTCCGCTACGTGACGATCACCATCTGGTTCTTCATCGGCCTCCTGGCGCTTGTGTTCCTGATCGACTTCACCGAGCTTTCCGGCCGCACGACCGGCTTGCCGGGTTTTACCTACGGCACGGCGTTTGCCATCTCAGGATTGCGAATGCCGATGATCATGCTGCAGACGGTGCCGTTCGTCGGCCTGTTCTCGGCGATGGCGACGCTGGTCTCGCTTAATCGCAGGTATGAACTGGTCATCGCGCGTTCCGCCGGCGTATCCGCATGGCAATTCCTGCTGCCGTGCTGCATCGGGGCGCTGCTGTTCGGGGTGTTGTCGGTCGGTGTCATCAATCCGATCGCCGCGTATGCGTTTTCCTGGTCCGAAAAAATCGAAACCCAGCTCCGCTCCGGCAAGTCGAACACCGTCTCGGCTGACGCCGAGCCCTGGATCCGGCAGAAAACCAGTTCCGGCGATACTATCATCGGCGCGCGCGCCATCCTCAATCAAGGCCTGGAGATGGCCGACGCCGCCTTCTTCGTCCTCAACCCGCAAGGCGACATCGTCGAACGCAAGGACGCAGCGCACGCCTATTTGCGGGATGGCTACTGGGAACTGCAGGACGTCAAGGTGTTCCGGGACGGCAACATCCAATCGGTGGCAACCGACCGCATACCGACCGATCTCAAGCCCGAGTTCGTGCAAGAGCGGCTGGCGCGCCCGGAAACCATCCCTTTCTACGATCTGCCCGGCAAGATCGAGGTTGCCCGCTCCTTCGGCCTCAAGGCAAATGCCTTTGCCATGCAATTTGATTCACTGGTAGCGCTGCCGTTCCTTCTCGTCGCCATGACTTTGATCGCCGCAACGGTGTCGATGCGATTTGCGAGGATGGGACAATCCGCGACGATGATTCTGGGTGGCGTCCTGGCCGGGTTTCTGCTTTATGTCGTGACAGTGCTGGTCAAGGCATTCGGCGTGGCGGGATTCGTACCCACAGTCGTCGCTGCGTGGGTTCCGGTTGTCGTGGCTATGTTCTTCGGGGTGACTTTCTTGCTGTACAAGGAAGACGGCTAGTGAGGGGGGCGGTTTTGCGCATCCATAGGCATGCCGATTCGGCGCGCCTCTATGGGGCGAGCGCCTTGGCGTGCCTGCTCGCTTGCGTCGTTCCGAGTATCCCGGCTTTTGCCCAGGATATCAGCGGCATGGCAGCCGACGTTCCCACCGGTTCGCAAATGCTGCTGGCGGCAGATACGCTGGTCTATGACAATGACAACCAGACCGTAACGGCCGTCGGCGGCGTGCAGATCGATTATGGCGGCAACCGCCTCGTCGCCCAGCGGGTAGAATACAATCGCAACACCAAGCGGCTCGTCGCCAGCGGCAATGTCGAGGTCATCAACAGCGACGGCACCAAGATCTATTCGCAGCATGTCGACATCACCGACGATTTTGCCGACGGCTTCGTCAACGCGCTGCGTGTCGAAACCGTCGACAAGACCTATTTCGCCGCCGAAAGCGCGGAACGCATGGGCGGCGTGCTGACGACGTTCCACAACGGCGTCTACACGGCCTGCGAGCCGTGCGAGGACAAGCCGGACAAAGCGCCTACCTGGCGCATCAAGGCCAGAAAGATCATCTGGAACGGCGAAAAGAAGACGGTTCGCTTCGAGAATTCGAATTTCGAGTTCTTCGGCTTTCCGCTCGCCTATCTGCCGGCCTTCGAGATTGCCGACCCGACCGTCAAGCGCAAGAGCGGCTTCCTGATCCCCAGCATCGCTTACAAGAGCGACCTCGGCCTCGGCGTCAAAGTCCCCTATTATTTCGCGCTCTCACCAACCTACGACCTCACCGTCACCGGCAGCGGCTATACCAGGCAGGGCTTTCTCGGCGAAGCCGAGTGGCGCCAGCGCTTCAACAACGGCCAGTACAGTCTGAAGATCGCCGGCATCCGGCAAGAGGATCCCGACGAGTTTATCGACGACGACGGGCGCAATGTCGATTCGGGTGCGGCCGGCGACCCGAACGAGTTCCGCGGCATGATGGGCACCAAGGGCCAGTTCGCTATCAATCCGCGCTGGGACTTCGGCTGGGACGTCCTGCTGCAGACCGACAAGAACTTCTCACGCACCTACGCCATCGAAGACTTCGGCGACAGCGTGCATCGCTCCTCGATCTACCTGACCGGCCTCAACGGCCGCAACTATTTCGACGTGCGCGCCATGCGCTTTGTGGTCCAGGAAGAGGCACTCCCTGACGATCCGACCGCGCGCGCCGGCAAACAGCCCTGGGTGCTGCCCTCGCTCGACTACGCCTACATCCCCGACATGGCGGTGGGCGGCGGGCAGCTGTCGCTCAATATCAATGCGCAGGCTATCAGCCGCGACAGGCTGGATAGGGCCCTTGCCGATCCGAACAACGCTGCGTCCGTCACCAGTGTACGCGGCATCGAGGGCCAATCGGGCCGTCTCACTGCCGAAGCGGAATGGAAGCGCACCTTCACCACCGATGGCGGGCTGCTGCTGACGCCCCTGCTGGCGCTGCGCGGCGATGCCGGCTATGTCAACGCCTCTTCGGGATCGCTCAATGCCATCAATCAGATGGCGTCTAACCTCGGCGTCGACGACGATACGCGATCGTCGCTCGCCCGCTTCATGGCAACCGCCGGACTGGAAATGCGCTGGCCGGTGCTGTTCTCGTCGACCAGTTCCAGTCACATCTTCGAGCCGATGGCGCAGGTGTTCGTGCGTCCGAACGAGCAATATGTCGGCGGCCTCGCTGTTCCCAACGAGGACGCGCAGAGCTTCGTCTTTGATGCCACTACATTGTTCGAGCGCGACAAGTTCTCCGGCTACGACCGCTTGGAAGGCGGCACGCGCGCCAATGTTGGGCTGCGCTATTCCGGCGCCTATGACAATGGCTGGAGCACCAACGCGCTATTCGGCCAATCCTACCAGCTTGACGGCCAGAACTCCTTCGACGCGCCGGACCTGGTCAACGTCGGCGAAGATTCGGGCCTGGAGACCGCGAGCTCCGATTATGTCGGCCTTGTCGGATTCAACAGCCCCGGCGGGCTTTCCGGCTCGGTCAGCGGCCGCTTCGACGAGCAGAGCTTCGAGATTCGCCGCGCCGAGGTGAAGGCAGCCTATTCCGGCCTGCCGATTTCGTTCAGCGCCAAATACGCCTTCATCCAGGCTCAGCCGCTCTATGGTTTCACGACCGATCGTCACGAGGTCACGCTCGGCGCCTCGGCGCAACTTGCTGAGAACTGGCGTGTCTTCGGTACCGGCACCTACGATCTCGAGCAAAGCGTCCTGGTCAAGGACGGGGTCGGCTTTGCCTATAGTGATGATTGCTTCACCTACTTGATGACGTTCTCGGAATCCCGCGACCTGAGCACCAAGGAAGTGTCGCAGAATATCGGTTTCAACCTGTCGTTTCGCACGCTCGGCGATTTCGGCTCGACGCAAAGCTCCTTCAACACTGTCCAGTAGCAGACCACTGGCCAATAACGGACAGGCGGAACGGGCGGCCGGCCAACACACCAGCCCGAAAAATTCAAAGTGTCTTGAGCATACGTCGTGTGTCAAAGTGGACGCACTTCGCAGCTAACGACATCGTTTCGCCGCATAGGGCAGGCACGGGTTCCAGTTCCCTCAAAATGCGATAAAATTGGGCCGCAACCGAGATAGGATTGGGATGCTTTCGATGAGGAAATACCTCTTTTCGGCAGGGTTCGCGCTGCTGGTGGCGGCGACCTCAGCCTCGATCACCATGATGACGCCGCCGGCTTTCGCCAGCCAGATCAAATACGTCGTCAACAACGTACCGATCACCACTGGCGACATCCAGCATCGGGCTGCCTTCCTGCGCCTGCAGCGCAAGAAGGGCAATGCCGCCGAGGAAATGATCGAGCAGACGCTGCGCGTCGCCGAAGCCAAGCGTCTCGGCATCCGCATCACCGACGCCCAGGTCGAGGCTGCCTATCAGCGCTTTGCCACGACCAACAAGATGCAACTCAAGCAACTCGATGGCGTCATGGCGCAGTCCGGCGTCGGCAAGGAGCATTTCAAGGAGTTCATCCGCTCCCAGATGGCCTGGAACCAGGCGCTGACCGCGCGCCATCGCTCGGAGAGCGGCGGCTCCGTGAGCGAGCAGGACGCAGTCAGGCGCATGCTCGACAAGGGCGGCAACAAGCCGACCGCCATGGAGTACATGCTGCAGCAGGTCATTTTCGTCGTGCCGGCGGCCGAGCGCAGCGCGACGCTGTCCAAGCGCAAGCGCGAGGCCGACGCTATGCGCGCCCGCTTCAACGGCTGCAACACCTCGCGCGAATTCGCCAAGGGCCTGATCGACGTCACCGTTCGCGATCTCGGCCGGATACTGGCGCCGCAATTGCCGCCGGACTGGGCCGACCAGATCAAGGCCACCAAGGTCGGCGGCGCCACCCCCACGCGCGAAACAGACCGCGGCGTCGAGTTCATCGGCATCTGCTCGTCGCGCGAAGTGTCCGACGACAAGGCCGCCCAGATGGTGTTCCAGAGCGAAGGCTCGAGTGGCAAGGACGCCGACGAGCTCTCCACGAAATATGTCGAGGAGTTGCGGAAGAAAGCCCGCATCGTCGAGCGCTGAAGCCGCCAGAGGCAGCGCTGGCGCTGAGCGCCGGTGATCCATCCGGTGTTGGGCCGGAAATCGCCATTGCCGCCTGGCAGGCGCGCGACAGCGCAGGTGTGCCGCCCTTCTACCTTATAGCCGATCCGGCGCTGATTGCCGCACGGGCGCGCCTGCTCGGCGCCGATGTGCCAATCACGGAGACAGTGCCAGCCGAAGCGGAGCGCGTCTTTGAGCGCGCCCTGCCCGTCATGCCGCTTGCCGCCCGCTTCGTCGACGACCCCGGCCGGCCGGACCCGGCCAACGCCGCCGGCATCATCGAGGCCATCGACCGCGCTGTTGACGACTGCCTTGGCGGTCGCGCGGCGGCGGTCGTTACGTGCCCGATCGCCAAGAAGCCGCTCTACGATGCCGGCTTCCGTTTTCCCGGTCACACTGAGTATCTGGCGCATCTGGCGACGCTCCACACCGGCGCACAAGCGATGCCGGTGATGATGCTTGCCGGTCCCGAGTTGCGCACGGTTCCGGTCACCATCCACATTGCACTGCGCGAGGTGCCGGAAGCGCTGACGACGGAATTGATCGTCGCGACCGCCCGCATCACCGCCGCCGACCTCGAATATCGCTTCGGCATTGCCAAGCCGCGGCTTGCCGTTGCCGGCCTCAATCCGCATGCCGGTGAAGGCGGCGCGATGGGCGCCGAGGACGAGCGCATCATCCGCCCGGCGATCGAAAGGCTGAGGGCGGAGGGCATCGACGCTTTCGGGCCGCTGCCGGCCGACACGCTGTTCCACGCCCGCGCCCGAGCCGGCTACGATGTGGCGCTGTGCATGTATCACGATCAGGCGCTAATCCCGGCTAAGGCGCTGGCGTTCGACGAGGCGGTCAACGTTACGCTCGGCCTACCCTTCATCCGCACTTCACCGGATCACGGCACCGCTTTCGATATCGCCGGCAAGGGCATAGCCCGGACCGACAGCCTGATCGCGGCGCTCAGGCTCGGCCCGCAGGCTTGCGGACATCGGGGCGAAGGCTGCCGCCGCATGAGGCTTTGCATGAGAGCGGTCGCATGAGCATCGACGGGCTGCCGCCGTTACGCGCGGTGATCGAACGCCATGGGTTGCAGGCAAAAAAGGCGCTCGGCCAGAATTTCCTGCTCGACCTCAACCTTACCGGCAAGGTCGCGCGTGCCGCCGGCGACCTGACCGACGCCACGGTAATCGAGGTCGGTCCGGGTCCAGGTGGCCTGACCCGGGCGCTGCTTTCCCACGGCGCGGCTCGGGTCATCGCCATCGAGCGCGACGAGCGCTGCCTGGCAGCGCTCGCGGAGGTGTCAGATCACTATCCGGGCCGTTTGGAAATCATTGCCGGCGACGCGTTGAAGACGGATTTTGCAGCGCTTGCCGAAGGCGCACATGGAGGCAATGGATCTGTGAGGATCGTCGCCAATCTCCCCTACAATATCGGCACCGAACTTTTGATACGCTGGCTGACCGTCGCCGAGTGGCCGCCCTTTTACGCATCGATGACGCTTATGTTCCAGCGCGAGGTGGCCGAGCGCATCGTCGCCCGCCCCGGCAGCGATGCCTATGGCCGGCTGGGCGTGCTGGCAGGCTGGCGGACGGAGGCAAAAATCGCTTTCGACGTGCCGCCGCAAGCCTTCACGCCGCCGCCCAAGGTGGTGTCGTCGGTGGTGCATCTGGTGCCGCGGGCAAATCCGCTGCCCGCCGAAGTCAAGAAGCTCGGCCGCGTTACCGAAGCAGCCTTCGGCCAGCGCCGCAAAATGCTGCGGCAGAGCGTCAAGAGCCTCGGCGGCGAAGCCCTGCTCACCCGCGCCGGCATCGATCCGACGCGGCGGGCGGAAACCTTGAGCGTCGAGGAATTCGTGCGACTGACCAACGCGGTGTGATTGCGCCGGCCCCTAGTCCGTCTTCTCGTCGAGCAGCCCCGAGACGAAATCGAACAGCCCGGGCCGGCGGTCGCGTCTGAGCCGCTCGGCGATGACTATGCCGCGTACCTCGGCGAAGGCACGGTCGAGATCGTCGTTGATGATGACGAAATCATATTCTTTCCAGTGCTCGATCTCGTTGCGAGCGTTCTTCAGACGGGTCTCGATCACCGATTCCTGGTCCTCGGCGCGGCGCTTCAGCCGCGCCTTCAACTCTTTCATCGAGGGCGGCAGGATGAAGATCGAGACGATGTCGGCGCGCATCTTCTCCTTGAGCTGCTGGGCGCCCTGCCAGTCGATGTCGAACAACATGTCGCGGCCCTGTGCCAGCGCCAGTTCGGCCGGCTCACGCGGCGTGGCATAGCAATTGCCATGCACTTCGGCCCATTCAAGCAGTTCGTCCGAATCGCGCAGCCGCTCGAACTCACGCATAGTGCGGAAATGATAGTGGACGCCTTCGATCTCGCTGCCGCGGCGCGGCCGCGTGGTGACGGAGACCGACAGTTCGAGACTGGAATCGCTCTCCAGAAGATTGCGCGCGATCGTCGACTTGCCGGCGCCGGACGGCGACGACAGCACGAGCATCAAACCCCGCCGGCGAATGCGGGAACCCAAATCCCTGGCAACCATAGGCTCCTTGGCGACCATCAGGGTTACTCCAGATTCTGGACCTGTTCGCGAAACTGGTCGACGACCGCCTTCAGCTCCAGCCCTATGGCGGTGATCGCAGCGGCGTTCGACTTCGAACACAGCGTATTCGATTCGCGGTTGAATTCCTGCGCCAGAAAATCGAGCTTGCGGCCGATGGCGCCGCCGCCTGCCAGCAGCACCCGGCCGGATGCCACATGTGTCTTCAGCCGGTCGATCTCCTCGCGGATGTCGGCCTTGGTGGCCAGGAACGCCGCTTCCATATGCAACCGGCTGGCGTCGAGATTGGCGGAGGCATCCATCAGCAGCCGCACCTGCTCGGTAATCCGTTCGCGGATCACCGCCGGCTCGCGCGACGGATCGGCCTCGGCGCGCAGCGTCAGCGCCTCGATAGCGTCGATATGACCGGACAGCAGCGAGCGCAGGGCGGCGCCCTCGCCCTGGCGTGCCTGCTCCAGCCCGCCCAGCGCCACTTCGAGCGCCGAGAGTATCGCGCTGTCAAGCGCCGCCCGCGCCTCTTCGGTTTCGACGGTTTCGGGGATGTCGAGCACGCCGCGCAGCGAAAGCAGCCCGTCGGCTGTCGCAGGCGCTGCGCCGAACATCTCCTGCAGCCGCTGGGCCAGCCCCGCCAGATCTCTCAGGAAGGCCTCGTTGACCACGGGCTGCGCCTGCTGGCCGGGTGCGCGGCCGACGGTCAGCGTTGCCTGGAAATTGCCGCGCGCAAAGCGCTTCTGCACCGTCTGCCTGACGGCCGGCTCAAGCCGCTCGAGGCCTTGCGGCAGCCGCAGCCTGACCTCGACGCTCTTGCCGTTGACCGACTTGACCTCCCAGGCGATCGACGTGCCGTCATGTTCGGCGACGGCCCGTGCAAAACCGGTCATGCTCTGCAAATTCATGATGCCCTTGCTTCCCCCTGGCGCATGATCCCGGAAGCGGTTCCGGGCCAGATCGTGCGCGGCTTCAAAATCCGGAGCGCCTGTTCGCGTCGAATCGGACGCAGGGCGCTCCTGATGACAAAATCAGCACGTCCCGGCCGTCAGACGAATCGGAGGGACGACTTCACAACCGTCCGGCGCTACTGCGCCGCCGCTCCGGCGTCGCCATCGCCGTCGTCAACCGGCGCGTCGGTCTGACCTTCCACCTTGGCGGCGTCGGCCTTGGCAGCACCGGCCTTGGCGGCTTCATCGGCCAGTTCCTTCTGCAGCGCCCGGTAGCGGGCGACGTTCTCGTTGTGCTCGGCGAGCGTCGCGGCAAAGACGTGACCGCCGGTGCCGTCGGCAACGAAATACAGGTCGTCGGTCTTCGACGGATTGGCGACGGCTTCCAGTGCCGCACGGCCAGGATTGGCGATCGGCGTCGGCGGCAAGCCGTTGATCAGATAAGTGTTGTAGGGCGTCGGCTTCTTGATGTCAGACTGATAAATCGGGCGGTCGGCGGGTTTGCCCTTGCCGCCGAACAGGCCGTAGATAATGGTCGGGTCGGACTGCAGCCGCATGCCCTTGGCCAACCGGTTGAGGAAGACGGCCGCGACCCGCGAGCGTTCGTCGCCCTTGCCCGTCTCTTTCTCGACGATCGAAGCCAGGGTGACGAAGTCTTCGACACTGGCCAGAGGCAGATCGGAGGCGCGCCGCTGCCAGACTTCCTCGACAAGCTTCTTCTGGTCCGCCAAAAGCTTTTCGACCATCTGCTGGCGTGTCGCGCCGCGGGTGAAACGCAGCGTGTCGGTAGCAAGGCTGCCCTCGGGTGGAATGGTCCCCGGCATATCGCCATCGAGCGCTGCCTGATCGGCGATGCGCTGCAGCGCCTGCTCGACCGTCAGCCCCTCGGGGACGGTCAGCGAATACATCACCGACTTGCCGCTCTTCAGCAACTCCATGATGTCGCGCATCGAGGCCTGCGGCTTGATCTCGTATTCGCCGGCCTTCAGAGCGGAATCATTGCCAAAAGCGCGCACGCCAAGGCGGAAGATGCGCGCGTCGCTGATCAGTCCGCGCCGCTCGAGCTGCTCTGCAATCTCCTGAACGCCGGTGTTCGGCTTGACCAGGAAGGTGTCGGCATTGGCCGAAGGGCCGGGCTCGTTGAATTCCTGCTTGCCGAAATACAATGCAAAGCCAGCCGCCAGAACCATCAGCATCACCAGGGAGATGACGAAGTTCATGAACACGACGAACTGGCTGCGCGAGGCGCGCGAGCGCTTGGGCGGCGGCGTGCCGGCTTCAGGCCGCAATGCCTCGCTGGCCGTTTTCGGCACGATCGGGCCCGACGGTGCGGACCGTTGCCCGAATTGCCCGTTGTCCGCCGAATTTGTGCTCATGGCGCCCTACCGTTTGATCTTGTAACGAATCCCCTTGGGCACAGTAGGGGCGAATATGGCAAAATTGACGACACGCATAGACCGTGCCGGTCGGCGGACCGGTCAGCCATTGTAGCGCTGGAAGACCAGCGAGGCGTTGGTGCCGCCGAAGCCGAAGGAATTGGACAGCGCCACATCGATTTGGCGGGCGCGCGGCTTGTGCGGCACCAGGTCGATCGCCGTTTCGCGCTCCGGGTTGTCGAGATTGATGGTGGCCGGCGCGGTGTTGTCGCGAATGGCGAGGATCGAAAAAATCGCCTCGGCGGCGCCCGCCGCCCCCAGAAGGTGGCCTATCGACGACTTGGTCGACGACATCGATATTTTCGACGCGGCGTTGCCGACCAGCCGCTCGACGGCGCCGAGCTCGATCGTGTCGGCCATGGTCGAGGTGCCGTGCGCATTGATGTAGTCGACGTCTGCGGGCGTCAGCTTGGCCCGGTTCAGCGCCGCAACCATGCAACGGAAGGCGCCGTCACCATCTTCGGCCGGCGCGGTGATGTGATAGGCATCGCCGGTCAAGCCGTAACCGGTGACCTCGGCATAGATCTTAGCGCCGCGCGCCTTGGCGTGTTCCAGTTCCTCCAGAATGACGACGCCGGCGCCCTCGCCCATGACGAAGCCGTCGCGGTCGCGGTCATAGGGACGCGAGGCCGTTTCCGGAGCGTCGTTGCGGTCGGTCGACAGCGCCCGGCAAGCGGCGAAGCCGGCGATCGACAGCCGCGTCACCGGCGCTTCCGTGCCGCCTGCGACCATCACGTCGGCATCGCCCCACATGATCAGCCGGGCGGCATCGCCGATAGCATGCGCGCCAGTGGAGCAAGCGGTGACGACGGCGTGGTTGGGGCCTTTCAGCCCATGCCGGATCGAAACCTGGCCGGATACGAGATTGATGATCTGGCCGGGGATGAAGAACGGGCTGATGCGGCGCGGGCCGCGCTCCTTCAGGATCATCGCGTTCTCGGCGATGCCTTCGATGCCGCCGATGCCGGAGCCGATCAGCACGCCGGTGGCGCACTGCTCCTGATGCGTCTTCGGCGCCCACCCCGAATCCTTCAGCGCCTCGTCGGCGGCCGCGATCCCGTAGAGGATGAAGTCGCCGATCTTGCGCAGTTCCTTCGGCTCGAGAACGGTCTCGGGATTGAAGGTGGCATTCTCACCATTGCCGCGCGGGATGACGTGGGCGACCTTGCAGGCAAGATCCTCCACCTCGAACTCAGTGATGCGCTTGGCTGCGCTGCGGCCGGTCAGAAGTTCCTTCCAGCCATGCTCAAAGCCTACGCCGAACGGCGAAAGCAGCCCAAGGCCCGTGACGACGACACGCCTCATCGCAGGTCCTCCTCGGTGATGACTGCAAATAGCGTCAGGCCGAAGCCTTGTCGATGTACTTCACCGCATCGCCGACAGTCAGGATGGTTTCGGCCGCATCGTCCGGGATCTCGACGCCGAATTCTTCTTCGAACGCCATGACGAGTTCGACCGTGTCGAGACTGTCCGCGCCCAGATCATCGATGAAGCTCGCCTGCTCCGTCACCTTGTCGGCATCGACGCCAAGGTGCTCGATAACGATCTTCTTGACGCGCTCTGCGGTGTCACTCATTTGGGCATCCTCGTCTTTTGTTTGTCTGTCTTCGTTAGCGGGCAGAATGCCGCTAATCAAGCTGAAAGATGGTCCTGTCGGAAACGCAACGGCACCGGACCGGTTTTTGCCCGAACCGCCGGGTTGCGGGCCGCAGTACACGAAAATAGGCCGGGCTCCAAGGTGAAAAGGGGTGTTTTCCCGCAACTTTCAAATCATCGCCATGCCGCCATTGACGTGAATGGTCTGGCCGGTGACATAGGCGGCTTCGTTGGAAGCGAGGTAGGCGACGGCGGAGGCGACTTCGGCGCTGGTGCCCATGCGCCGTGTCGGAATCGCCGCCATGATCGCCTCTTTCTGCTTGTCGTTGAGCTTGTCGGTCATCGCCGATTCGATGAAGCCCGGGGCGACGCAGTTGACGGTGATGTTGCGCGTGGCGATCTCCTGCGCCAGCGACTTGGAAAAGCCGATCATGCCGGCCTTGGAGGCGCAGTAGTTGGTTTGGCCGGGATTGCCGGTGACGCCAACCACAGAGGTGATGTTGATGATGCGGCCGTGCCGGCGCCGCATCATCGGATGGGTGAGTTCGCGGGTCAGCCGGAACACGGCGGTCAGATTGACCTCGAGCACCGAATCCCAGTCGGCGTCCGCCATGCGCACGAACAGCCCGTCCTTGGTGATGCCGGCATTGTTGACGAGAATGTCGACGCCTTCGAGATCGGCCTCGACCTTCTGGCCGAGCGCCTTGACCTCGTCGCGATTGGAAAGGTTCGCCGGGAACAGCTTGACCCGGTCGCCGAGCTCGGCCGCCAGCGTTTCCAGCTTCTCGACGCGGGTGCCGTGCAGGCCGACGACAGCGCCCTGCGCATGCAGCACCCTGGCGATCGCCTCGCCGATGCCTCCCGATGCGCCTGTGACGAGCGCCTTGCGGCCGGTCAATTCGAACATTTCTTTGATCCTCTTCCAAATCGGACAGGCCGGCGAATGTGGCTACCTGTAGACATCACTGCGGTGGCCTATTGTAACCACCAGAATGACGAGCCGCTTGTCCTGCACATCGCAGATAATTCGATAATCCCCAACCCGGTACCTCCAAAAAGTCGCTAACGGTCCCTTCAGCGGCTTGCCGGCTTCACGCGGATTGTCGAGGGCGGCAATACGGTTCTCGATGAAGTCGCGGAGCCGGTGACGTGTCTGCGGATCCAGTTTTTCCATAAATTTGCGCGCCGACCGGGCATATTCAAGCGTCCAGGCCACGCCAGAAGTCCTCGGCTGTCATGACGTCCTCCTCGCCACTTCTGATCCGCTCCAGCACTTCGGCCGCGAGGTAATAGTCTTCCACGTCCTCAAGACCGCGCTCGATGAGTTCGCGCAGATAATAAGCTTTACTGCGGCCAGTCCTGGCCGCGAGAAAATCCAGACGCTCTTCGATTTCGGGGGCAAGTCGGATTGATGTCGGCATTCCGATCTCCTGTGAATACATGTATTCACATATCCCGACGAGGCTAAGAATTCAAGCGCCCGCATCAGCCGGACGCGCGTGGTTCAATCGAGCGCCGCCAGCGCCGCCTCGACATCGGCCGGCGTGCCGACCGCGCCGGTGGCGATGTCGCGGTTGATGCGCCGCGCCAGTCCCGACAGCACCTTGCCGGCGCCCACCTCGTACAGCGTCGCAATGCCGTTGGCGCCAAACCATTCCACCGTTTCGCGCCAGCGCACGCGCCCCGTCACCTGTTCGACCAGGCGGTGGGCGATTGCATCCGGATCGCTGGACGGCGTGACCGACACGTTGGAAACCACGGGTACGATCGGCGCGTTCTTCGTCACGCCGGCCAGCGCCTCGCGCATGACCTCGGCCGCCGGTGCCATCAGCGCCGAATGGAAAGGCGCCGAGACCTGCAGCATCAGCACCCGCTTGGCGCCCTTTTCCGTGCACAGCTTCGCCGCCTGCTCGACCGCCGCCCTGGCGCCGGAGATCACCAGTTGGCCACCGCCATTGTCGTTCGCGATCTGGCAAATCGAATCTTTGGCCGCTTCAGCGCAGGCGGCTTCGACATCTGCCTGTTCCAGCCCGATGATCGCCGCCATGGCGCCCTCGCCGGCCGGCACAGCCGCCTGCATGGCATTGCCGCGGATACGCAAGAGCCGGGCGGCATCGGCGACCGAAACGAAACCGGCGGCGGCAAGTGCCGAATATTCGCCGAGCGAATGGCCGGCGACATAGGCGACCTTGTGCTTCAGCGAGAGGCCGCGCGATTCCAGCGCCCGGATGGCGGCGAGCGACACAGCCATCAGCGCCGGCTGGGCATTGGAGGTCAGCGTCAGCCTCTCTTCCGGCCCTTCCCAGATCAGCTTCGACAGGTTTTCGCCGAGCGCGTCGTCGACCTCTTCGAAGATCTTCCGCGATTCCGGAAAGGCGTCGGCGAGGTCCTTGCCCATGCCGACAGCCTGGCTGCCCTGTCCCGGAAAGGTGAATGCGACGGCCATGCGTGCCTCCCAAGCGGCTGATTTTTCCTGCCTGTGACGCAAGGCAGGCTGACAAGTCAAGTCCGCTAGCAGCCCGACCCGGGCCGCTCCGGCTCGGTATCGCTGGCCGAGTACCTGTTCCAAAAGGCTTTTTTTCGATCACTCATGATGAAAATCGCTCACGATTCGTTTGCTGGCTCTTCTTATTTCAGCCACAGACGCTAGCTTTTCGTGACATATCGATGACAGCTGAATGACACTTTTGTGTATGGTCGGGGGAATTGTAAGGTGGCAAGGATCAAGAAAGGCGTTGGCAAATCCGCGCCACAGTTTCTAGAAGGCGATCCGGCCACCGGCTATCTGCCGGGCCGGAAATGGCCTGTTATCCGCTATGGCCTCGTCAGCCTTCTCGTCGCCACCATCCTGGTTTTTGCCATCGAACTGATCGTGCGCGGCGACTTTGCCGGCACCGTCGGCTTCTTCCTGCAGCCCTTCAAGCCGGGCTGGACCACCATCATCATCTTCGCGCTGATCCTGATCGGCCTCGATGCCGTGCTCGGCCGCAGCCACCAGAGCCTGATGATCGTTGCGCCGCTGACGCTGGCGCTGGCCTTTGTCGGCCACCAGAAATCGCTCTATCTCGGCGATCCGCTCTATCCGACCGATTTCCTCTATTCACGTCAGATCGTGGCGCTGATGCCGCTGCTGGTGCGAGAACGTCCGGGAACCGCCATCGCTCTGGCGGTCGGCATCGTCGGCAGCCTCTCGCTGCTCGTTTATGGCTGGCGGCTGTGGCGCCGCCGCGTACCGGCGCTCGGTCGCAAGGGGCGCCTGGCCCGGCTGACGCTGACCGTGCCGCTGCTCGCCTTCTTCGTGTCGATCATGGATTACGCGACGTTCTCGTGGACCCGCGACCGGCTGCAAATCATCCCGATCATGTGGGATCAGAAGGAAAATTACGCCTCCAACGGCTTCGCACTGGCCTTCGCCCTCAACGTGCCGATGGCCCATGTCCCCGCGCCTGCCGGCTACTCCGACAAGGCGATCGCGGCGATCGAAAGGCCTGACGTGAAGGCATCGGTGCCGGCCGAGAAGCCAGACATCATCATCGTCATGAGCGAATCCTTCTGGGATCCGACCGAACTGCCCGGCGTCACCATCACGCCCGATCCGATTCCCAATGTGCGGGCGTTGCGCTCCGGCCACGTGTTCTCGCCCGAATTCGGCGGCATGACCGCCAATGTCGAGTTCGAGGCGCTGACCGGCTTTTCCAACGCCTTCCTGCCGGCCGGCAGCATCCCCTACCAGCAATATGTCCGCGCGCCGGTGCCGTCGATGGCGACGTTCCTGAAGAGCCAGGGCTATGAGACACGCGCCATCCATCCGGGTACAAGCTGGTTCTGGAACCGAACGCCGGTCTATGCCGATTTCGGCTTCGACGACTTCAAGTCCGAAGAAAACATGCCATATCTCGAAAAGCGCGGGCCGCTGACGTCGGACGCGGCGATGACCGACGAGATCATCCGCGAAGCCGACGCCACGGACGATCCGTTCTTCTACTTCGCCGTCAGCCTGCAAAACCACGGACCCTATGAACCGAATCGCTATTACAATCCGACCCACAAGGTGCAGGCTCCGACCAGCCAGTGGGCAAAGGATTCGCTGCTGAGCTTCACGGAAGGCGCATCCGACGCCGACAAGAGCCTCGAGCGCCTCATCGAATGGGCGAAGAACCGGCGGCGACCGACGGTCATCGCCTTCTTCGGCGACCATCTGCCGCCGCTCGGTCCGGTCTATGTCGAGACCGGCTTCCTTAGGGATAACGTCGCGCCACGCAAGGAGCCGCCCGACCAGATGCTGCTGCATCACCGAACACCGCTGATCGTATGGTCCAACCGCACCGGTCCGGTCGCGGACATGGGCACTGTCAGTCCAGCCTTTCTGCCCTACCATGTCCTGACCACGGCCGGGATCAGCCACCCCTATTACACCGGCTTCCTCGGCCAGATGCGCGAGCGCTACAGCGTCGTCGACCGCAATTTGTTATTGACGCCGACGGGCGAGGATACGCCCGACTGGGCGCGCAAGAAGCAAATCGACCCGGCGATTCGCGATTTCCGTCTGCTGCAATACGACATGATGTTCGGCAAGCGCCGTGCAGCGCCCGATTTCTTCCCGGAGACGGTGAACAAGCGGGTCCCGCATACAAGCTGAAGATGCGCGACATGTCGTCCTGAGCGCGGCGGTTTTTCGGCTCGCCCTTGTCTTGCGGCCAAATTCCTGTATAGACGCCCGCAATCTGCCGGTCCTTGCTGGGGGCTGAACGGAGGGCCGGAGGTTTTTCGAAACCTTCGCGTGGAGCCAGAAGCGCTTCCGCCTCCCGTGTCTCCGCTCTCGACCGTCTCGTCATGCTCCTTTCTTCCCCGCCCCGCCAGGGATCGCCGGGTCAGAGAAGTTGCAGAGGCTTTTGCCGCCGGGACCGGGAGAGAAACGAAGAAAGGCAAAGAACAATATGGCTCTTTACGAACATGTGTTTCTTGCCCGGCAGGACCTCTCGCAGCAGCAGGTCGATGCGCTTGTCGAACAGTACAAGGGCGTCATCTCAGCGAATGGCGGGTCCGTCGGCCGGGTCGAGAACTGGGGACTGAAGTCCCTCACCTACCGGGTCAACAAGAACCGGAAGGCATACTATACGCTGATGGACATCACCTGCCCGCCGGCCGCGCTCAACGAGATGGAGCGCCAGATGGGCCTGTCCGAGGATGTGCTGCGTTTCCTCACCATCAAGGTCGATGCGCATGAGGAAGGCCCGTCGGCAATGATGCAGAAGCGCGAAGAGCGCTCGGAACGCGGCGGCTTCGGCGACCGTGACCGTGGCCCGCGCTCGTTCGGCGACCGCGATCGCGGCGACCGTGGCGATCGCCCGCCGCGCAGCTTCGGTGGCGATGGTGCAGACCGTGGCCCGCGCCGTCCGCGCGAAGCTGTTGAAGGGGGTGCAGAATAATGGTCGACATCAACCAGATCCCGACCCGGCGCCCGTTTCATCGCCGCCGCAAGACCTGCCCGTTCTCCGGCGCCAACGCGCCCAAGATCGACTACAAGGACGTGCGACTTCTGCAGCGCTATATTTCCGAGCGCGGCAAGATCGTGCCGTCGCGCATCACCGCCGTCAGCCAGAAGAAGCAGCGCGAACTCGCCAAGGCGATCAAGCGCGCCCGCTTCCTCGGCCTGCTGCCCTACGTGGTTCGCTAACACTGATCAGTTGACCATGATCTTATCCGAAAACCGGTTTCCACTTTTCGGGATCATGGACAAACTGACTAGTTGACCATGATCTTATCCGAAAACCGGGTTCCACTTTTCGGGATCATGGTCTAGCCAGCGGGCGGTTCGCCGCCCGCTTTTCCCACGGCGACGGGCGCCGCGGGGTTGCCATCAAATCCCGGGTTGGGGTGAAGACCTCTAACTGCCGCGACAGGCAGGACAGCGACATCGGCGGCGACGCCCTCAGCTTCCTGACCTGTTCCAGACAATTCGGCGTCGATGCCAGTGATTTGGCGCCCAAACGAAGGAACAAAACCATGGAAGTCATTCTTCTCGAACGCGTTTCCCGCCTCGGCCAGATGGGCGATACCGTCAAGGTCAAGGATGGATTCGCCCGTAACTTCCTGCTGCCGCAGGGCAAGGCGCTGCGCGCCAACGAAGCCAACAAGAAGAAATTCGAAGGCCAGCGCGCCCAGCTCGAAGCCCGCAACCTCGAGCGCAAGTCCGAGGCCATGCAGATTTCGGAGAAGCTGGACGGCAAGAGCTTCATCGCCGTGCGTTCGGCCGGCGAAACCGGCCAGCTCTACGGCTCGGTGTCGACCCGCGACATTGCCGAGTTGCTGACGGCGGAAGGTTTCTCGGTCAACCGCAACCAGATCCTGCTCAACCAGCCGATCAAGACCATCGGCCTGACCAATGTGGCGATCGCCCTGCATCCGGAAGTCGAGGTCACCATCACGCTCAACATCGCCCGCACGGCCGACGAAGCCGAGCGCCAGGCCAAGGGCGAGATGCTGACCACAGCCGAAGCCATCTATGGCGACGACATCAACGACAATGCGCGCCCGGACAACTTCTTCGATCCCAATGCCGAGTTCGAAGGCGGCGAAGACAACGGCTGATTGCACGTCACAAGGCGTCAGAGCGGCGCTTTAAAACATTTCGTCGGCTTCCAGTCATTTCTGGGCCAACGCCCGGGCGCCTCGCCCGGGCTTTTTTGTGCCAAACGGAACTTTTCGACCCCCTATATCTTGATGCAGACTATAGCGCCGCGCGTCGTTTGGACGCGCAAAGGACGCTGCAGGACTTTGGTTCGGCGCATGATCCTTTCCGAAATCGATTTCGATTGTCGGGTCATGCGCCGAGACAGCGTGTCTGACCGAGAGGGGACTTTGTTCATGAATATTCTGCTGAAACGCATTCTCGACCGCCTGGTGCGCACCGGCAATCTCAAGGTCACCGGACCGAAAGGCCTCTCGGTGACTTTCGGTGACGGCAGCGGCGATCTGGTGCACATGCACATCAAGACCACGCATGCCGAGCGCGCCATCAGCTTCGATCCGATGCTGGCGGTGCCGGAAGCCTATATGGACGGTGAGCTCGATATACTCGAGGGCGGCGTGCTTGGGGTGATGCGCATCGCCTTCCAAAACATGGACAGCGGCGGCATCGATGCCACCTGGTCGAAGGCGATTGAAGGCCTGCGTCACGCCTTCCGCCGCCTGCAGCAGATCAACACGGCGGCGCGAGCGCGCCGCAACGTGCAGCGCCATTATGATCTGTCAGGCGACCTCTACAGACTCTTCCTCGACGAGGACATGCAGTATTCCTGCGCCTACTTCGAGCAGCCGGACATGACGCTCGACGAGGCGCAGGCAGCCAAGAAGCGCCACATTGCCGCCAAGCTCAGGCTGAAGGCCGGCCAGACGGTGCTCGACATCGGTTCCGGCTGGGGTGGGCTCGGTCTCTATCTCGCCAAGTCCTTCGACGTCGACGTGCAAGGCGTGACGTTGTCGACCGAGCAGCATGGCGTCGCCACCGACCGCGCCCATGCGCAAGGCCTGGAAAACCGCGTGCATTTCGAAGTGAGGGATTACCGCGAGCTCAACGAGCGCTTCGACCGCGTCGTTTCGGTCGGCATGTTCGAGCATGTCGGCGTCAACCACTACCGCACCTTCTTCGACAAATCGGCGACGCTCTTGAAGCCGGACGGCGTCATGCTGCTGCACACGATCGGCCGCTCCGGCGCGCCGTGGGCAACCAGCGCCTTCATCCGCAAATACATTTTCCCGGGCGGCTACGTCCCCTCGCTCTCGGAAGTGATGCCGGCGATCGAAAAGTCGGGCCTCATGGTCACCGACATCGAAGTCCTGCGGCTACATTATGCCGAGACGCTGAGACATTGGAGCCAGCGCTTTGCCGCCAACCGCGACAAGGCCAAGGCGATCTATGACGAACGGTTTTGCCGCATGTGGGAGTTCTATCTGGCAGCCTCGGAAGCCGCTTTCCGCTGGCAGGATCTGGTGGTCTTCCAGATCCAGATCGCCAAGAAGAACGACACGCTGCCGATGTCTCGTGACTATATGGCCAAATGCGAGAAGGCGTTGCAGCTGCGCGACATGGGGCATCGTCCAAAAGCCCCTGCCGCCAAGCCCGCCCGGCGCCGCAAGGTGGCGGATATGGAATAGACCGCCGGCGATCACGCCATTGCCGCTTGCCATTGGCGGCCCACACGCTGAAAAAGGTCTCGCCGTCGCCGCGAGACTTTTTTCATGACCTATCTCATCTACATCGTTGCTGCCCTTGCCGAGATCGCCGGCTGCTTTTCGATCTGGGCATGGTGGCGGCTGGAAAAGTCGCCGCTGTGGCTGGCGCCAGGCCTGGTCACGCTCGCTTTGTTCGGCTTCCTGCTCGCGCTGGTAGACATCAGTGCTGCGGGCCGCGCCTATGCCGCCTATGGCGGCATCTACATCGCCGCCTCGCTCGGATGGCTGTGGCTGGTGGAAGGCGTGCGCCCCGACCGCTGGGACCTTGCCGGTTCCGCGCTCTGCATCGTTGGCGCCTCGGTGATCCTGCTCGCACCTCGGGGTGCCTGAGCTATGGAACTGCCTATCCCGCTTCGACAGGGCGTCGAGCGCCTCCTCGAAAAAGTGCCGCTGCCGACGCTGAAGCAAGCGGCAAAAACGCTGTCGGACCGCTATCGCGCCGAACTGCGCGACGGCCGCTTGCATATGGCCGAGGAGATCGCGGTCAAGGCCTATCTGGCGACGCGGCTGCCGGCGACCTATGCCGCTGTCCGTGCCAGTCTCGATGCGGTCAGCGAGGCAAGGCCCGATCATGCACCCAAAACCCTGCTCGACGTCGGCGCCGGCCCCGGCACCGTGCTTTGGGCTGCGCTCGATCTCTGGCCCGACCTCGAGCAGGCGGTGCTGATCGAGGCGAGCGCGGCGGTGCGCCGGGTCGGCGCGGCGCTTGCCGCTGAGGCGATGACGGCCAAGGTCGCCTGGCTGGCCGGCGATGTCAGCCTCGATCTCGCCGATCTCAAGCCGGCCGAGTTGGTCACCTGCGCCTATGTGCTGGACGAGATCGGACCGGTGTCGCTGCCAAAACTGATCGACCGGCTCTGGCAGCTGACCAACGACACGCTGCTCGTCGTCGAGCCGGGCACGCCGGCCGGATGGCAGCGCATTCTTGCCGTGCGCCGGCAGCTGATCGAGGCGGGTGCGCACGTGCTTGCGCCTTGCCCGCATAAGTCACCCTGCCCGCTCGCCCCGCCCGACTGGTGCCATTTTTCGCGCCGTGTCGCGCGTTCGCGCCTGCACCGGCTGGCCAAGGACGCCGACGTGCCATGGGAGGACGAGAAATTCATCTATGTCGCTGCCTCCCGCCACGCTGCTGCCCCGCCGCAGGCGCGTGTGATCGCACCGCCGAAATCGGGCTCGGGCAAGGTCCTGCTGAAACTTTGCGAGAAGGACGGCAGCGCCGACGAGAAACTGTTCACCAAGCGCGACGGCGATGTGTTCAAGGCCGCGCGGCGACTCGACTGGGGCGACGCACTGCCGGAGTGATTGGCAGCTATTTTCCTGTTTTGTTCTCGCCCGAGAACGGCTAGGCTCGCCATCTTGATTCGAGTCAATCAAGATTCTTTCCACCGAAAAAACTTGGCTGTGAATCGCGGGCACCGAAGCTGATTGAATGAAGACTGATGCAGATAAGTCATCACCGACCTATCCCGTTACTGATATCGAGAGACCGGCATCGAAATCGGGGACGTAATGGCAGAGGCAGCACGAAAATTCGGCGTGGCGGAAACACCGCTCTATCGCGAGGCACCGAACAACATCGAAGCCGAGCAGGCGCTGCTCGGCGCCATCCTCGTCAACAACGACGCCTTCTACCGCGTGTCGGATTTCCTGAAATCCGGCCATTTTTACGAGCCGCTGCACAGAAAGATCTTTGAGGTCGCCGCCGAGCTCATTCGTATGGGCAAGATAGCGACGCCGATCACGCTGAAGACCTTTCTGCCGGCCGACGAGAGGGTCGGCGACATGACGGTTGCGCAATATGTGGTACGGCTGGCCGTCGAGGCGGTCACCGTCGTCAATGCCGCCGACTACGGCCGCGCCATCTATGATCTCGCCACGCGACGCGCCCTGATCACCGTCGGCGAAGACATGGTCAACATCGCCTACGACGCGCCGGTCGACATGTCGCCATCCGAGCAGATCGAGGATGCCGAGCGGCGCCTGTTCGAGCTGGCCGAGACCGGCCGCTACGATGGCGGCTTCGAGAGCTTCACCGACGCAGTCAAGACCGCCGTCGACATGGCCAACGCCGCCTATATGCGCGACGGGCACCTGTCGGGCGTCGCCACGGGCCTGCGCGATCTCGACCGCCGCATGGGCGGCCTGCAGCCGTCCGATCTGATCATCATCGCCGGCCGCCCGGGCATGGGCAAGACCTCGCTTGCCACCAACATGGCCTTCAACATCGCCGAAGCCTATGTGCCGGCACAACAGGCCGACGGTTCGTTCAAGGCGGCAAATGGCGGCGTCGTCGGCTTCTTCTCGCTCGAAATGTCGTCGGAACAGCTCGCCACCCGCATCATTTCCGAACAGACCGAAATCCCGTCGTCGAAAATCCGCCGCGGCGAGATCAGCGAGATGGATTTCGAAAAGCTGGTCGCCTGTTCGCAGACCATGCAGAAGATCCCGCTGTTCATCGACCAGACCGGCGGCATCTCGATCGCCCAGCTCTCGGCGCGGGCGCGGCGGCTGAAGCGCCAGCGCGGCCTCGACGTCATCGTCATCGACTATATCCAGCTGATGCAAGGGTCGAGCGCCAAATCCTCGCAGAACCGCGTGCAGGAGATCACCGAGATCACCACCGGCCTGAAGGCGCTGGCCAAGGAGCTTGCCGTGCCGATCATTGCGCTGTCGCAGCTGTCGCGTCAGGTCGAAAGCCGCGACGACAAGCGCCCGCAGCTCTCGGACCTGCGCGAATCGGGTTCGATCGAGCAGGATGCCGACGTGGTGATGTTCGTCTACCGCGAGGAATACTACCTGAAGAACCGCGAGCCGAAGCCGGGCACCGACGAATACATCAAATGGGAACACGAGATGAACGAGATGCGCGGCAAGGCCGAGGTCATCGTCGCCAAGCAGCGCCATGGACCGACCGGCTCGGTCAGCCTCGCCTTCCAGGGCGAGTTCACCCGCTTCTCCGACCTCGCCGAGGAGCATCATATTGCGGAGAGGTTTGAGTAGCTTTTGACTTACCGCCGTGCTCCGTCACACCCCCCTCTGGCCTGCCGGCCATCTCCCCCGCAAGGGGGGAGATCGGCAGCTTCTGCGTTGGCGTCTCTTCTTCGACATTGGAGATTGGCGAAAGCATTCGTGACATCCAATCTCCCCCCTTGCGGGGGAGATGTCCGGCAGGACAGAGGGGGGTGGGCAGGATCGCCCGCCTCCGGCCATTTGCGAGCGACGCAACGCTGATGGCCAAGTCCCGCGTCCAGTTCATCTGCCAGAATTGCGGCTCGGTGCATCAGCGCTGGGCTGGCAAATGTGATGCCTGCGGCGAGTGGAACACGCTGGTCGAGGAGGGAACGTCCGGCGGCATCGGCTCGGGCCCGGCCAATACCCGCAATGCGCGCAAGGGCCGCGCCGTGGTGCTCACGACTTTGTCCGGCGACATCGAGGACGCGCCGCGCATCGTTTCCGGCATCGGCGAGCTCGACCGCGCCACCGGCGGCGGTTTCGTGCGCGGCTCGGCCCTGCTGGTCGGCGGCGATCCCGGTATCGGCAAGTCGACGCTGTTGACCCAGGCCGCCGCAGCACTGGCGTCCAAGGGCCACCGCATCGTCTACGTCTCGGGCGAAGAGGCGGTCGCCCAGATCAGGCTGCGTGCGCAGCGGCTCGGCGTCGCCGATACTCCGGTGGAGCTTGCCGCCGAAACCAATGTCGAGGACATCCTCGCCACCATCGCCGACGGCAAGCGGCCGGACCTGGTGATCCTCGATTCGATCCAGACCTTGTGGACCGACATGGCCGATTCGGCACCCGGCACCGTCACCCAGGTGCGTGCCGCCGCCCAGGCGATGATCCGCTATGCCAAATCCACAGGCGCGGCGATCGTGCTCGTCGGCCACGTTACCAAGGAAGGCCAGATCGCCGGGCCGCGCGTCGTCGAGCATATGGTCGACGCGGTGCTTTATTTCGAGGGCGAAGGTGGCCACCACTACCGCATCCTGCGCACTGTCAAGAACCGCTTCGGACCGACCGACGAGATCGGCGTGTTCGAAATGTCTGATATGGGCCTGCGCGAGGTCGCCAATCCATCCGAGCTTTTTCTCGGCGAACGCCATGCGAAAGCGCCGGGCGCCGCGGTTTTCGCCGGCATGGAAGGTACCAGGCCGGTGCTGGTCGAGATCCAAGCGCTGGTGGCGCCGTCGTCGCTGGGCACGCCGCGTCGCGCCGTCGTCGGCTGGGACGGTGCCCGGCTGTCGATGATCCTCGCCGTTCTCGAAGCCCATTGCGGAGTCCGCTTTGGCACGCATGACGTCTATCTCAACGTCGCCGGCGGCTACCGTATCTCGGAGCCGGCCGCCGATCTGGCGGTGGCGGCCGCACTGGTTTCCTCGCTCACCGGTCTTGCCCTTCCCGCCGATTGCGTCTATTTCGGCGAAATCAGCCTTTCGGGCGCCGTGAGGCCGGTTGCGCACGCGCAGCAGCGCCTGAAGGAAGCCGAAAAGCTGGGTTTTGGAAGCGCGGTTCTGCCCTTGGGCAGCGAGGAACTTGCCGGGGGGATAGGGGCCGGCGCTTTCCAGCCCACCGAGCTTGCCGATCTCGTGGCGCGCATAGCCGGCTCACGGCGCAGCCGCGCCGACGAGCAAGAATGACGCGGCTCATGAAGTGGGGCAAAAGACATGCCGATTACGCTGCTTGACGGAATTCTCGTCGGCTTCACCTTGGTCTCGGCGATGCTCGCCATGGTTCGCGGCTTTTCGCGCGAGGTCCTTTCCGTCATCTCCTGGATAGCGGCGGCCGCGGCAGCGTTCTTTTTCTATCAACCGGTCCTGCCTTACGTTCAGCCCTATGTCGACAATGAGAAGATTGCCATGGTGGTGGCCGCCGGCATCGTCTTCATCGTCGCGCTGATCGTCGTCTCGATCATCACCATGAAGCTCGCCGACTGGATCATCGATTCCAGGGTCGGCGCGCTCGACCGCACGCTTGGTTTCCTCTATGGCGCGGCGCGCGGCATCCTGGTCGTCGCGGTGGCCCTGCTGTTCTTCAACTGGCTGGCCGGCCCCAAGGCTCCGGGCTGGGTCGCCGATGCCAAGTCGCGGCCGCTGCTCGAATCGATCGGCGCCAAGCTCGAAAGCCTGCTGCCCGAGGATCCGGAAAACGCGATCCTCAACAGGCTCAATCCGAATCAGCCGGCACCCGAGACCGGCGCCGAGACACCTCCGGCAGCGGATGCACCCGCGGCGGACGCACCGGCAACTGGCGACGATGCTCCGGCGCCCGACGGCAGCGAAACCGACGCGCCACCGGCCGACAATGCACCAGCCAATCCGGCGCCGGCAAACTGACGATCATGTGAAGGCCGCAAACTCTACGTTGCTCTCGAGCCGTCATCACACTATATAGCGACTTTAGCGGAGCTGAAGATGGCAGACGCAGACGACGTGCTTTCCGCCGAGGCTGACGATCATTTCCATGACGAATGCGGCGTGTTCGGTATTTTTGGCCGGCAGGACGCTGCGGCTATCGTCACGCTTGGCCTGCATGCGTTGCAGCACCGCGGCCAGGAAGCGGCCGGTATCGTTTCCTATGACGGCACCCAGTTCCATGTCGAACATCATGTCGGCCTGATCGGCGATACGTTCACCAAACAGCGCGTCATCGACAGCCTGCAAGGCAACCGCGCCATCGGCCACACGCGCTACGCCACCACCGGCGGCGCCGGCCAGCGCAACATCCAGCCGTTTTTCGCCGAGCTCGCCGATGGCGGCTTCGCCGTCGCCCACAACGGCAACCTCACCAACGCCATGACGGTGCAGCGCGCGCTTCAGAAACAGGGCGCGATCTTCTCGTCGACCTCCGACACCGAGACACTGCTGCATCTGGTCGCCACCAGCAGGGAACGCGATCTCAACTCGCGCTTCATCGATGCGGTGCGCCAGGTCGAAGGTGCCTTCTCGCTGGTGGCGATGACTTCAAAGAAGATGATCGGCTGCCGCGATCCGCTCGGCATCCGGCCGCTGGTGCTCGGCGATCTCGACGGCGCCTGGATCCTGGCTTCCGAAACCTGCGCGCTCGACATCATCGGCGCGCGTTTCGTGCGCGACCTGAAGCCCGGCGAGATGGTCGTCGTCACCGCCAAGGGCATCGAGAGCCTGTTTCCGTTCGAGCCGCAGAAGACCCGCTTCTGCATCTTCGAATATGTTTATTTCGCGCGTCCGGATTCGTCGGTCGAGGGCCGCAACGTCTACGAGGTGCGCAAGCGCATCGGCGCCGAGCTGGCGCTCGAAAGCCCGGTCGAGGCCGACATCGTCGTGCCGGTGCCGGACAGCGGCACTCCGGCGGCGATCGGCTTTTCGCAAGCCGCGGGCATCCCGTTCGAGCTCGGCATTATCCGCAATCACTATGTCGGCCGCACCTTCATCCAGCCCGGCGATTCGATCCGCCACATGGGCGTCAAGCTCAAGCATAACGCCAACCGCCGCATGATCGAAGGCAAGCGCGTGGTGCTGGTCGACGATTCGATCGTGCGCGGCACCACGAGCCAGAAGATCGTGCAGATGGTGCGCGATGCCGGCGCCAAGGAAGTGCACATGCGCATCGCCTCGCCGCCGACGCGCGCTTCCTGTTTCTACGGCGTCGATACGCCGGAGAAGTCGAAGCTGCTGGCGTCGCGCATGTCGGTGGAAGAGATGGCCGAGTTCATCCGCGTCGATTCGCTCGGTTTCCTGTCGATCGACGGGCTCTACCGCGCCGTCGGCGAGGCCGGCCGCGACAATGAGCAGCCGCAATTCTGCGACGCCTGCTTCACCGGGCAATATCCGACCCGGCTTGCCGATTTCGAAGGTTCGGACAATGTGCGCACGCTGTCGCTGCTGGCGGCGGGCGGGGCGTAGGATTGCCGGAACACCAATTGCCTTCCCGAGTTTCACGCCTACTCACGGAGGCCCTCGCATGATCCCCACCCCTGGCCTCGACCTTTCCGGCCGCGTCGCAGTCGTCACCGGCGCCTCGCGCGGCATCGGCTACTTCATCGCCCTGGAACTTGCCGCCGCCGGCGCACACGTCATCGCCGTTGCCCGCACCGTCGGTGGGCTGGAGGAACTCGACGACCAGATCAAGGCGGCGGGCGGACAAGCCACGCTTGTGCCGCTCGACCTCGCCGACATGGCCGGCATCGACCGGCTGGGCGGCGCCATCCATGAGCGATGGGGCAAGCTCGACATCCTGGTCGCCAATGCGGCGGTGCTCGGCGTCATCTCCCCGATCGGCCATGTCGAGGCCAAGACTTTCGAGAAAGTTATGACCATCAACGTTACCTCGACATGGCGGCTGATCCGCTCGGTCGACCCGTTGCTCAGGCTCTCCGATGCAGGCCGTGCCATCGTGCTTTCCTCCAATGCCGCCCATTCGGCGCGGGCCTTCTGGGCGCCCTACGCGGCGTCGAAGGCGGCAGTCGAGACCATGATGCGTTCCTGGGCGCATGAGACGGAAAACCTGGCCCTCAGGGTCAATGCCGCCGATCCCGGCGCCACCCGCACCGCCATGCGTGCGCAGGCGGTGCCCGGTGAGGATCCGGAGACGCTGCCGCATCCCCAGGAGATCGCCAAACGCATCGTGCCGCTGGCCAGCCCGGCGCTTACGGAGACCGGGCTGATCTTCCAGGCCAAGCACAACCGCTTTGTTGCCTACCGGCAGCCGGAGTAGACGCATCGCGCATTTCGACGGACGAATTGCGCCGCCGCCGACGTTATTGGAATGCCAGATTTTCCGAAACGGAGGACCACTATGCGCAGACTGCTTCTCGTCACCGCCGCTGCATCGCTGGCAGCCATCGGCGTCGCATCCTCGCAGGATGCGACGATGAGCTTCTTCGTCACCAGCGTCGGCTCGGGCAAGGGCGCCGATCTCGGCGGCCTCGCAGGCGCCGATGCGCATTGCGCCTCGCTGGCTGAAGCCGCGGGCGTTACGGGCAAGACATGGCACGCCTACCTCTCGACCAGCGACACCGATGCACGCGATCGCATTGGCACGGGACCGTGGTTCAACGCCAAGGGCGTCAAGATCGCCGACGATGTCGCTTCGCTGCATAGCGATGCCAACGCCATCACCAAGCAGACGGCGCTCACCGAAAAGGGCGAAGTGGTCAACGGCCGCGGCGACAAGCCCAACCGCCACGACGTGCTGACCGGGTCCAAGCCCGACGGCACGAAAATTGCCGACCAGACCTGCGGCGACTGGACGCTCAGCGGAGCGGAAGGTGCGGCAATGACGGGCCATCACGACCGCACCGGTCTCGACGATTCGGCCGCCGCCAAATCGTGGAATTCCTCGCACGCTTCACGCGGCGGCTGCAGTCAGGAGGCACTGAGGAGCACCGGCGGCGACGGCCTGTTCTACTGCTTTGCCGTGAACTGAGCCGGCCCAACAAATGCAGAACACGCTGGCGTGGCGACCCACCGCGCCAGGCTGCGCTTTCGCCGATCGCCCAGAATTGATAGGATCACCCGACTCCCACAACAAGCGAGGAAATTTCCATGGCTTCGAGCGTAGCGCTGGTCTGGTATCTGGTGATTGCCGGCCCGCAAGGCGGCATGGTGGTGCTGCCCAGCACGTTCGACACTCGCGAACAGTGCGCCTTCGCCGTCACCGAATATCAGAAGCAGCCAACGCCGGCCGGCTGGTCGGTGCAGTGCGTGCCGAGCGCCTCGCCGTTCACCGACGAGGGCGAAAGCGAGTAGCCGGCGGCGCGCGTTCAGCGCTGAGCGCTGACCGTCAGTTCCGGCCTCGTATTGATGGTCTGAAACACCACGCAATAGCGTTCGGTCAGCTTGAGCAGTGTGTCGACGCGGTCTTGTGGCTCGTCGCTGTCGAGGTTGAAATTCAGCCGGATGGCGCGGAAGCCGACCGGCGCATCTTTTGCCACGCCTAAGGTGCCGCGAAAATCGAGATCGCCTTCGGCCTCCACGGTGGCGGCGCCGAGTTTGAACTCCAGCGCCGTCGCCACTGCCTTCAGCGTTACGCCAGCGCAAGCGACCAGCGCCTCCAGCAGCATGTCGCCCGAGCACAGTTCGAGCCCGGAACCGCCGGTAGCCGGATGCAGACCGGCAACGGCGAGCGCCCTGCCGGTCTCGACCTTGCAGGCGATCGACTGGTCGTCGACCGAGCCCTTGGCCCGAAGCGTGATCAGCGCGCGCGATGCGTCGTCGCGATACGCCTCCTTGAGCGGCGCCTGCATGGCCTTCAGTCCTGTGGTGTCCATGGCCAACCCTTTTCGGCAGTCATTTTCATCGCTCGTCACGATACTCGAAATAGAACCGGTACGGCCTAAACCTTGATTTCACGACATTTGGATCGGAGTGACAAGCTGTCCAGACATTGCTGCGTCGTTAGACTTGATGCCTTTCATGCGGCGTGGGGCCGCCACGCGACGACGCCGTCCGTCCGCGCCCGCACCTCGGGTGAGGCCAGGCAGGTGGCGACGGCCTCGTAGCCGGGAGTGCCGGGGTACCGGGCGACGTACGTTGGCGGGCTGTGGTTGGCGGGGCAGAGGATGATCGCTTCGTCGGTGCCGACAGCCGCCAGGTCGAGTATCGCGCAGGAGCGCGTGAGCAGAAAAAGCGGTCGACCGCCGGGGCCGCGGCGACGCAAATGGGCAATCAGGGCTTCTTGCGAGGCTTGATCCAGCCCCTGTTCGATCATGTCGACGACCAGGATGGCCGGACCTTCGGCTTCCAATCCGACGAGTAGAGCGATCATTGCGTCGGACACCGCGGCACCGTCCTCGACGAGCCAGGCCAGCGTCTGATCGACCCGCGACCTGAGAGCTGGGTCGGCGTCCACACGAGCCAGAGCCGCCGCACAGCCATTCGCCAGTCGATCCAAGCCAAGGAAGGCGGCGTCAGGCAATGTCTCGGCCAGGCGCTGAGCCAGCCGGGTCTTGCCACTGCCCAGCGGGCCGATGATGTAGTTCAGCGGTCGGATCTGTCCCAGTTCGAACCGCTCGCCTCCCCAAGGCCAGGGAAGGTCGAAAGCGACGCTGAGCGTAGCCTCTGGCGCCAGCAGGCGCGCCAGTTCCCCGGCGCTTGGCGCTTCGCCTCGAGCGAGGTCGTCCCGCAGGCTACCGATCTTCTCTATTACGCCGACAAGCTGGCGCAGCCGGCTATCGAGTACTGCCTGGTGTGCGGCCAAGGCCGGCTCCATGCCCCGGGAGTCACCCTCCATCACCCGCGCCACCTGGGCTAGGCTGAAGCCAAGCGCGCGCAGGGCCGCGATCTCGGCGGCGCGGCTCATTTCGACAGGACCGTAGGCGCGCCATCCGGCCGCAGTGCGGATCGGAGCGATCAGGCCGCGCTGCTCATAAAGCCGCAGGGCCTTGGCCGACACCCCGAGCCGGCCGGCGGCTTCGGAAGCGTTCAGGAACTGGGCGGAAGAGTTCATGAATCACCTTGTTGCTGTTGACCGCCTTTCTATCGGGGCTGACCCTGGGGCCGAGTCAACAGGGATGTTCGCGGTCCGCAGGAGCCGTGGGAGAGGCAAGATCACTTCGTGTCGAGCTGACACATCGGCTTTGATGAGATGAATCGACTTGCAAAAGGGCATTTCCGCAGCGGCTGCAGGATACGGCAACCCCTGCTGACAGTACGGTGTCAGGACAAAGCAGCATAGTCTGGTGACATGACCGGATTCCCAACCATGCCTGACACCGCCGCCGAGCGCACCCTTGGCATCATCCTGGTTTCGGCGTCGGCAGCCGTCTTCGGCCTCACCGGCGTGCTAACCAAGTCGATCCATGCCGATCCGCTGACCATCACCTGCTGGCGGGGCTTCGTTGGGTCGATCCTGATCACCCTCTATGTGCTTTGGCGGCGCCGTCAATCCGGCGGGCGTGAAAGCCTGCGCCTCGGCTGGCGCGGCTGGCTGTTGGCGAGCGAGGGCGCGCTAGCCAGCATCGCCTTCATCTCGGCGTTCAAGTTCACCTTCGTCGCCAATGTTGCGATCATCTACGCCACTGCGCCCTTCGTCACCGCGCTGCTTGCCTTCATTCTGGTTCGTGAGCGCTTCCGGCTGCAGACGCTTGCCGCCGCCGCCGTGTCGCTCACCGGCGTGGCGGTCATGGTCTGGTCCGGCTTCGGCACCGGCCATCTGTTCGGCGACGGGCTGGCGCTGCTGATGACAATCGGCAGCGCGCTCTACATGATCATGGTGCGCGCTTTCCGCGACACGCCGGTAGTGTGGGCCGGGGCGGTGTCGGCATTCCTTTTGTTCGTGCTCGGTTGGTTCGTCACCGATCCATTGGCCGTCTCGGCCAGGGACGCAGTGTTGCTCGTCGCCTTCGGCACGTCGTTCGCGCTGGCCTCTATTCTGTGGACGGAGGGCGCGCGGCTCATTCCGGCTGCCGAATCCGGCCTGCTGGGCTCGGCTGAAGTACCGTTCGCGATCCTGTTCGCCTTCCTGTTCCTGGCCGAGGTCCCGCCAGCCGCCAGCATGATCGGCGGCGCCATCGTGCTCTGCGCGGTGTTCGCCCATGGCGGGCGCGACTGGCAAGCGGCCAGGCAGCGCTCTGCCTGAGAAAAAATCTGCCCCCGAAAATAAAACTGCGGGTGCAAATAAATTAGCAAGGTCATGGAACCATCAACAGGTTCAGGCATTGTTGGCTTTGACGGGTCATCCAAGTCCCCCCAAACCCCTCGGCCCGTCTAACCTATAGCCGATCGCAAGGTCGGCTTTTTCTTTTGCGAAATCAGCTCGGTGCGCCTGGCAAGGCAAGGTTGCCGCTGAACAGCGCAGCCAGATCCTGGGCCGGGGGCTCGGCATCCTGGCGCAGCCGGATGGCGAACTCGGCGATGGGAACCTGCGGCAGGCCAAACTCGCGCGGTGCCTCGACGATGCCGGAATGGGCAAACCGCGCCGTCCGCAGCGTCAGAGCAATGCCGGCATGCACCGCTGTGCGCAGCCCGGCCAAGCTGGCACTCCCGGCCGCGATGCGGTAGCGGCGGCCTGCCCTGTCGAGTGCCGCGATCGCCGCTTCGCGAAAGCCGCAATGCGGATCGAGCAGCGCCAGCGGCAGTTCGTCCTGGTGTGTGGCCAAGCCTCTTTGCGAACAGAGCCACATCATCGGCTCGCGGAGCACGCCGATCTCGTCCGGCGCCGGAGCCTGTCGCATGGCGATCATCAGATCGAGGATGCCGGTTTGCAGCGCCTCGGCCAATTCGGCGGAGCGGCCGACGCGCAGTTCGATCCTGACGCGCGGATAGCTCGCGGCAAAGGCCCTGAGCAAATTCGGGAGGCCGCTGTCGGCGAAATCTTGTGTCGTGCCGATGGCCACGCGCCCATCGGCTCGCACGCCCTTGAGGGCCAGCCACGCTTCGCGATGCACAGCAAGGATGCGCCGCGCATGACCGGCCAGATCTTCGCCCGCCGGCGTCAGGACGCGCCCTCTTCCCTGCGGCGCCAGAAGTGGTTCGCCGACAATATCCTCAAGCCGCTGCATCTGCGTGGTCACCGCCGACGCCGAGCGCCCGACAAATGACGCCGCCTGCGCCAGCGAGCCGCGGTCGACGAAGGCGAGAAAGGTTTTGAGGAGGTCGGGGTCGAGCATTGTCATAATTCGACAGTATCAAAGTTTTCCCTGAAAACAATTCGATTTTCATAACGCAGGAGCGATGGCAAAGATTTCTGACGGCGAAGAGACGCCGCGTAAATCCGAGGAGAGAAATTATGCCGATCATCAATGTCAGCGTCACAGGCAAGCCCGATGCCGTTTTGTCCGCCGCTATCGCCAGGCAGGTGACCGAACTGACCGCCACGCATTTGCGCAAGGATGCGACGATCACAGCGGTGGCCATTTCCTACCATGACCCCGAGCACTGGTTCGCCGGCGGCAAGTCGTTGGCCGAGCATGACGCCAACAGTTTCTGGCTCGACATCAAGGTGGTCGACGGCACCAACACCAAGCTTGAGCTGGAGGCCTATCTCAAGGCGCTCTTCCTTGGCTTTGGCAGCCTGCTGGGCAAGGTGCATGAGGAGAGCTATGCCTTCGTGCATGAAGTCCCGGCCGCCGCCTATGGCTATGGCGGCAAGACGCAGGAATTCCGCTTCATCAGCGGGAGATTGAAGGCGGCGTGAGCCGCCCCCATCAATCCAGGCTCATGCCGCAGGCGCTTCCTCTGCCGCAAGGAAACATAGACACCGCACTTTTCATGGCCGGCCAGGCCAGTAATGCGAAGGTACCGCACCTCCGCATTGACGTTGAGCCCACTTCGTCTAGGTTCTCATCGAAGCGGTCACGAAGAGCCGCGAGGTCAAAATCTGTTGGGAGAGACGCGGCATGATCCTGACACTGGCGCTGCTTGCGGGTCTTGTCGCGGCCTGGCTGCTGATCGGGGTGGTGGAAAAATTCCGCCTCGGCCTGCGCTTCACGCAGGCGCTGCTCTATGTGCCGTTCAAGCTCGCCTACCGGATTGCCGATGATCGTATCAAGATCGCCCGCAGAACAGCCGCCCCGGTCATTTACGTCATTTCGCACCAGTCGCGTCTCGAACCGGCGCTGATGCTGTCGCTGCTGCCGGAAGACACGCTGCACATCCTCGACGAGGTCTCAGCGCGATCGCCTTGGCTCGAACCATGGCGCGAGCTTGGCCGCACCATCGCTTTCAACGCCGAGCATGTCTTCGTCAGCCGCCGGCTGGTGCGGGTGCTGAAGGGCAAGGGCCGCCTTGCCGTCTATCTGCCGGATGCGGTCGAGCCTGATATCAAGACATTTCGCCTGTTTCGCGCCGTCACCCGCATCGCCATGCAGGCCGATGCCCGCATCGTACCGATCTTCATCTCCGGCGCGCGCACTCTGCCGGTATCGCTGACGCCGGCGGACAAGGCGCCGCGGCGCTGGTTTCCCCTTCTGTCGATCAGCGTGCTAGAGCCAATGACCATCGCCGAGCTGGTAGCGCGAAACCCTGATCAATCCTCGAACACCAATGCGCTGTTCGACCGTTTCGCCGAAGCCCGGCTTTTCGGCAGCGATCTTGACCGCGGCCTGTTCCTCGCCATACGCGACGCCGCCGACCGAGTCGGCGCCTCGCATCCTATCGTCGAAGACGTGGTCAGCGGCACGCTGAATTACAGAAAGCTGTTCATCGGCGCGCGGGTGCTGGGCCGCCGCTTCGAGGCGGTGACGGCGCCGAATGAAGCGGTTGGAGTGCTGCTGCCCAACGCCAACGGTGTCGTGCTGTCGCTCGTTGGCCTGTTGTCAGCGAGCCGGGTGGCGGCGATGATCAACTACACCGCAGGCCCGGCCAGCGTCACCGCCGCCGTGCGCACGGCGGAGATCCGCACCGTGGTCTCGTCGCGCGCCTTTGTTGACAAGGCCAGCCTCGCTGACATCGTCGCGGCGGTAGAAGAAGGCGGCGCCAGGCTGTTGTGGCTGGAGGATGTGCGGGCCAGCGTAACCGTACTGGACAAGCTCGCCGCCGCCTTGCTGTGGCGCTGGCCGCTGCAGCCGCAGAATGCGGCCAAACCAGCGGTGATCCTGTTCACCTCAGGCTCGGAAGGCACGCCGAAGGCGGTGGTCCTGTCGCACAGAAATCTTCTCGCCAACGCCATGCAGGCTGAGGCCCGCATCACCATCTCGCCGGCCGACATCCTGCTCAACGTGCTGCCGGTGTTCCACTCATTCGGGCTCACCGGCGGCACCATCCTGCCGCTGGTCACCGGCGTGAAACTGTTCCTCTACCCCTCGCCGCTGCACTACAAGCTGATCCCCGAGGTCGCACGCAAGGCAAGGCCGACAGTCATGTTCGGCACCGACACGTTCCTCGCCAACTATGCGCGCACCGCCAAGGACGGCGATTTTTCCAGCCTGCGCTTCATCGTCGCCGGCGCCGAAGCGGTGAAACCGGAGACGCGCCGCGTCTACCGGGAGCGCTTCCAGGCCGAGATCATCGAAGGTTTCGGGCTGACCGAGGCAGCGCCCGTCGTTGCCGTCAACACCGCCATCCACGGCCGCGACGGCACGGTCGGGCGACTGTTGCCGGGCATGCGCATGAAGCTCGAGCCGGTCGAGGGCATCAGCGGCGCCGGACGGTTATTGCTCAAGGGGCCGAATTTGATGATGGGCTACATGACCTCAGATCGGCCCGGGGAATTGCAGCCGCTCGACGGCTGGCACGATACCGGCGACATCGTTTCTGTTGACCGCGAGGGCTTCATTACCATTCGCGGCCGGGCCAAGCGCTTCGCCAAGATCGCCGGCGAGATGGTGTCGCTGGGCGCGGTCGAGATGCTGGTGCAGTCGCTGTGGCCGGAAGAGCACCACGCTGTGGTGGCGGTGCCGGACAAGCGCCGCGGCGAGCGTATCGTGCTGGTCACCACCGCCGATGACGCCGACCCCGATGAATTGCGCAAATTCGGCAGACAAGCCGGCGCCGCCGATCTGATGGTGCCGAACGACATCGTCAAGGTCGAGGAAATCCCGGTGCTGGGCTCTGGCAAGACCGACTACGTCTCGACCCGCAAACTGGCGATTGAGCGACTGGGGCTCAGCGCGGCGGCCTAGCGCCTAAAGCGCGTCGCGTCTGGAGGGATTAATGCGACGCGCTTTAAGTTCTTGCTTGAATGCATCTCGTTGTCCCAAAACCGCTGCGCACCTTCGGGTCAGGCCCGAGGGCATGCTTTTGGGCGACATGCATTAGAGGACCACCACCGACAACAGCAGGATGAACCCGACCGCCATCATCAGCAGGCCCGGCCAGTTCTGCGACAGGCCGAGGAAACCGAGGCCGCGCCGCCGCGGCTCAAGGGTCGGGCCTGGCGTTGCAAGATTTGGCGTCGAGGGGGGGGGGGGGGGCCCCCCCCCCCCCCCCCCCGCGGCGCGCCCCCCCCACCCAAGCGCCGCCCCCGCAGAAAACACGCCCCCCCCCACCCAGAACCACCCCCACACGGGCGCCCGCCACAG
>NZ_JBVVPV010000006.1:132906-183050 GCF_055811735.1 Mesorhizobium sp. WSM4850
CCCCCCCCCCCCCCCGTCCCCCCCCCCCCCCCCAACCCCCCCCCCCCCCCCCCCCCCCCCCCGGGGCGGCCGGGGGTTTCAAACATTTGGCGCCGCCCCACCCGCCGCCGCGCCCCCCGGCGCGGTACCGCTGAGCCGCCCACGCCAAAGGGCTGCGCCGGCCATATACACAACGCCAGCGACAATGAGCAACGCGCCAATGAGGACGACAGCCAATTTCTCCTCACTCTTCTTTAAGCTCCTGCGCCTGGGACAGCAGCTTTAAGGGCTGATAGCGAGGCGTTCGCGACGTCGCTCGCCTCGCCCGCTGAGACAGAACGGTCAAGACGCCGGCAGGTTCCCGCTAGAGCGGGATGCGTGCGACTTGAACTAATTGAACCATCAGCGAATTGGCGACAGATCTGTCAGCCGAAGTCCGAAGGCGGCACCTTCTCGCCTTCGCGCTTGGCGCGCCTGGAATAGGCGCGGATGCTGAGCGGCAGGAAGAGCAGATAGCCGGCAACCGACGCGGTCAGCGTGTACCAGGGATAGGTCATCAACAGCAGGATGTAGAGGACGACTCCGAGGATGATCGGCAGCACCTTGTCGCCCGGGACTTTCAGGCTTTTTCCGGAATAGACCGGCAGCCGGCTGACCAGCAGGAAGGCTATCAGAACGGTGAAACCGGCGGCGATGAAGGCGGCAGGGCGTGACGGCTCCACACCAAGCCGCAGGAAGTACAGGTAAAGCGGCAGCATCACCAGCACGGCGCCTGCCGGCGCCGGCACGCCGACGAAATACTCGGTCTGCCACTGCGGGCGATCAGTATCTTCGTCGAGCACGTTGTAGCGAGCGAGTCTCAGGCCGCAGGCGATGGTGAACAGGAGCGCGGCAATCCAGCCCGGCGAGCCGGCCTGGTCGAGCAGGAAGGCATAGAGCACCAGCGCGGGCGCTACGCCGAAATTGACGATGTCGGCCAGCGAATCCATCTGCGCGCCGAATTTGGACGTCGCCTTCAGCATGCGTGCCAGGCGGCCGTCGATGCCGTCGAGGAAGGCGGCCAGCAGCACCATCACCACTGCCGGCTCGAAACGGCCTTCGAAGCCGAAGCGGATGCCCGAGAGGCCGGCGCAGATGGCGAGCACTGTGACGAGATTGGGCAGCACCATGCGCATCGGAATTTCACGGATGCGCGGGCCGCCGCTGCCATGCGCCTCGAATTTTTTGAACGGCGCGCCCACGGTTCAGGACACCCGCACGAGCGGCGTTGCGGCAACGCCGCCGAATTCGGCCAGTATGGTTTCACCACCGACCGCGGTCTGGCCGACGGCGACACGCGGTGTTGCGGTCGACGGCAGGAACACATCGACGCGCGAGCCGAAGCGGATCAGCCCGAAGCGCTCGCCGATGCCGATCGTGCCGCCGGTCTCGGCCCAGCAGACGATGCGCCGCGCCACCAGACCGGCGATCTGCACCGCGGCCACCGTGCCGTTGGGGCTGTCGATGACCAGGCCGTTGCGCTCGTTGTCGGCACTCGCCTTGTCAAGTGCGGCGTTGAGGAACTGGCCGGGCCGATGCTCTATCCTTGTGATGCGGCCGCGCACCGGAGCCCGGTTCACGTGGCAGGAAAAGACGTCCATGAACACCGAGATGCGGGTCATCTCGCCGCCCCCGAGGCCAAGTTCGCGCGGTGGCACGGCCGGACCGACCGCCGTGATGATGCCGTCGGCCGGGCTCACCACCAGCCGGTCGTCGACCGGCGTGACGCGCTCGGGATCGCGGAAGAAATAGACGCACCATGCCGTCGCGATGAGGCAGACCCAGAACAGGATCGAAGAGAAATAGCCGAGGAAAAGCGTCACCGCTGCGAAGGCGGCGATAAACGGATAGCCTTCGCGATGGATCGGAACCAAGGTTTTCTTGATCGTGTCGACGAGGTCCATGGAATGGAAACAGCCTAGTTTCAGGTCCGGCCTCAATAGCGGAAACACCCTGTGGCCGCAACGCGACAATGAGGGAACGCCGGATCCGGCGTTCTCGTCCGCATTAGCCGATCGCGGGCGTTGCAAGGGGTCCAATGCGCCTGTCCAAAAAAGGCATGACTGGTGTCGGGGCGAACCGGCCTCATGCGTCCTTGGAGATACGGGCCCTGTCAAAGCGCCCGCCGAACGAAAGCTGGAGGCAACAAATGCTGTCACGGAAATCAGCAGCAAAGGAAGCGCGGGTCGTGATGAACGGTCTGGCGTTCGGCGAATCGCCGCGCTGGCATGATGGCAGGCTTTGGTTCTGCAACTGGGGAACCGGCCAGATCATCGCCGTCGATGCCGACGGCAACAGTGAGGTCATGCTCACCGTGCCGGCCACCCTGCCCTATTCGATCGACTGGCTGCCGGACGGTCGCCTGGTCGTCGTCTGCGGGCGTGAGGGGTTGGTGCTGCGGCAGGAAGCAGACGGGACGCTGGTCACCCACGCCGATCTGCGACACCTCTCAGGGAACGCTTGGAACGAGATCGTCGTCGACGGGCGCGGCAACATCTACGTCAATGGCGGTGGGCCAGCGCCGGTTCCGGGCCAGCATTTCGGCCCCGGCACCATCGTGCTGATTGCACCGGACGGGTCGGTGCGGCAGGTGGCGGACAGGATCGCCTTCGCCAATGGGATGGCGGTGTCGCCTGACAACAAGACGTTGATCGTCGCCGAGTCCCACGCCAACAGGCTGACTGCCTTCGACATCGCCGCCGATGGCAGCCTCGACAACCGGCGGCGATGGGCCGACCTCGGCAACGGCTTTCCCGACGGCATCTGCCTCGATGCCGAAGGCGCCATCTGGTATGCCGACGTCCCCAACCGGCACTGCGTGCGGGTGCGCGAGGGCGGGGCGTTGCTCGACAGCGTCGATGCCGATCGCGGCTGCTTTGCCTGCATGCTCGGCGGCGCCAACGGCAAGACGCTGTTCATCGTCGCCGCCGAATGGCGCGGCTTCGAGCACATGATCAGTGATGCGCGCACCGGCCAGGTGCTCAGCATCGAGGCTTCCGCGCCGGGCGCTGGCTGGCCGTAAGGGCTACGACACCTCGGAGGGGCGGCGGCGGACGACAACGCCGAACTCGTCGCGCTCGCGAGCAATGCGCAACCGCTCCTCGGCCTCGGTTGCCTCACGCTGGCGGTCCCACATCGACGCGTACAGGCCGGCCTTGCGCATCAAGGCGGCATGCCTGCCGCGCTCGGCGATCTGGCCGTCCTGCAGCACGATGATCTCGTCGGCCGAAATCACCGTCGACAGCCGGTGGGCGATGACGATAGTGGTGCGACCCTTGCTGACGAGGTCGAGCGCCGCCTGGATCTCCTGTTCGGTATGGCTGTCGAGAGCCGAGGTCGCCTCGTCGAGCATCAGGATCGGCGGCGCCTTCAAAATGGTGCGGGCGATTGCCACGCGCTGCTTCTCACCGCCGGACAGTTTCAGTCCGCGCTCTCCGACCATCGAACGGTAGCCGTCGGGCAGCCGCTCGATGAACGGCCCGATCTGGGCGAGTTCTGCCGCCTTGCGCACATCCTCCTCGCTGGCATCGACGCGGCCGTAGCGGATGTTGTAGGCGATGGTGTCGTTGAACAGCACGGTGTCCTGCGGCACCATACCGATCGCCGCGCGCAAGCTCTGCTGAGTCACGTCGCGAATGTCCTGGCCGTCGATCAGAATCTTGCCGCCCTGGATGTCGTAAAAGCGGAACAGCAGCCGCGAAATGGTCGACTTGCCGGCGCCCGATGGCCCGACAATGGCAACCGTCTTGCCGGCCGGCACTTCGAAGCTGATGCCTTTCAGGATCTTGCGGTTGGGATCGTAGGAAAACTGCACGTCGCGGAACTCGACCTTGCCGGAGCCGACGACCAGCGGCTTGGCCCCCGGCTTGTCGACGATCTCCTGCGGCACATCGAGCAGATCGAACATCTGCTCGATGTCGGTCAGGCCCTGGCGGATTTCGCGATAGATGAAGCCGATGAAGTTTAGTGGCACCGAGAGCTGGATCAGCATGGCGTTGATGAAGACGAAGTCGCCAACCGTCTGCGTGCCGGCCTGCACCTCCAGCGCCGAAAGGCACATGACGATAATCGTGCCGAGACCGAAGATGACGCCCTGGCCGAAGTTCAGCCAGCCGAGCGAGGTCCATATCCGGGTGGCGGCGGTTTCGTAGCGCGCCATCGAACGGTCGAAGCGCTCGGCTTCCATGCCCTCGTTGTTGAAATACTTGACCGTTTCGAAATTGAGCAGCGAGTCGATCGCCTTGGTGCTGGCATCGGTGTCGCTGTCGTTCATGTCGCGGCGAATGACGATGCGCCAGTCGCTCGCCCTGATGGTGAACCAGATATAGAGGCAGACCGTCACCGCCACCACAGCCACGTACTTCCAGCCGTAGGTGACCGCGAAGATGCCGGCTGTCAGCGCGAATTCGAGGATGGTCGGCAAGGTGTTGAGCACGGTGAAGCGGACGATCGTCTCGATGCCCTTGGTGCCGCGCTCGATGATGCGCGACAGGCCGCCGGTGCGGCGCTCGAGATGGAAGCGCAGCGACAATTGATGCATGTGGATGAAAGTGCGGAAGGCGAGCTGGCGCACCGCATATTGTCCGACGCGGGCAAACAGCGCGTCGCGCAGCTGGTTGAAACCGAGCTGCACCAGCCGCACGACATTGTAGGCGATGACCAGCATGACTGGCGCCAGCAGGAAGGCCGGCAGCGGCGGCGCCGACTTGGCGTCACCAGCCAGCGCATCGGTCGCCCATTTGAAGAAGTAGGGACCGGCAACCAGTGTCAGCTTGGCGACGACCAGAAGCACGGTCGCCCACACCACCCGCGCCCGCAGGTCGGCACGGTCGGCCGGCCACATATAGGGCCAAAGATTGCGCAATGTCTTGAAAGTCGAGCCAGAATCGGCGGAGACGGTTTTTTCGGCCATTTTATCGCCTTTTCGTATTTCTTATTAGCTTGACCATGATCTCTTTTCCGAGAACCGGCTTCCGCTTTTCGCTGACGCGGTTCTTCGGTTCGGGATGATGGTCTAGCGGCCGGAGCAGCACGAACTGACCAGCGCGGCCAGCGATGCGCAAACATCTTCGAGCGCATCGCTGTCGACTTCATAGCGCGAGCGTTGCCGATCCGGCTGGTAGCGGACGAGCCCGGCATCGACCAATATCTTCAGGTGCTGCGAAACGGTGGACTGCGCCAGGTCGAGATGGTCGACGACCTCGCGGCAGCAGCAGGAGTGGCTGGCCGAAAGGTGCCGGAGAATTTCGATCCGGGCCGGATGCGAAAGCGCGGCGAGCTTTGCGGCGACGGCCTGGCTGTCGGCGAAGCCGCAGGTCTTCTCGGTCAAGGAAGCGTTCATCGTCTATCGGCGATAGACGATGAATGAACTTTCCGCAAGAGCCCGCTAGAGAAGAAAGGATTTCTAGTTGGCCTTTGTCGGGGCTGTCGTCATCTGGTCGCCCATCGCCTTGAGGTTGGCGGCTTCGCCTTCCTGCGATTTTCCGGGGACCTTGAACACCTGCCCCGGCCAGATACGGTCGGGATTCCTGATCTGATCCTGATTGGCGAGGTAGATGGTCGAGTAGCGAACGCCTTGGCCGTAGACGCGCCGCGAAATCCGCCACAGCGTATCGCGGCGGCGGATGATAACGGCGCTGTCGGCGTGTTCGAGTTTCGGCGCCGCGGTCTCGGGCACTCCAGCCGGAGGCGTCGCAGCCGCCACATCGGCTGGCGCCTCGGTCGCGGGCGCCGCAGGCGTGGTTGCCGGCGCGGCCGGCCTTGCCTCGGCAGGCGCCACGGCGGCGATCGACTCGCCCGGCTCGCGCTCGAACGGCACGGCGGCACGGGCCACCACCTTGACCCCGTCGGCATCGAGCGCATCGACGTGGATCGTATAGGTGCCGACCGGAATGTTGCGCGTCGCCTCGACCAGGAAATGACCGTCGGGCGAAGTCTTCGCGTCGCCGAGCAAGATATCGTTGGCATAGGCGCGCACCTTGCGGCCGGGGTCGGCGAGCCCGGCGACGAAGATCTTGTTGCCGTCGATCTCGATCGCTTCGACGACGACCTTTGGCCCTGCAGCTAGTGTCGCCGGTGCGGCCGGCCCGCCCGGAGCGGGCGCGGGGACGGCGTCGACGGTGGCCGGCGCCGTGGCAGCCGGTGCGGCTGGTGCTGCGGCAGCGGGGTCCCCGGCAGCGGAGTCCTCGGAAGCCGGGGCGGCCGCCTTGTCGCCGGCAGGCAGCGATTCAGGCTTTGTCTCGGGTGAAGGAACGGTGAGCAATTCGGAGGCCTTGCCCGGCTCCTCGATCATCGCCAGCACCTGGCCAGCAGGACTCTTGGGAATCGAGACGATAGCCGTCTGCGCCGAGGGGGTCACGACATTGCCGGTCATCGAGCGCAGCGCGATCGTGTAATCGCCGGGTTTCAGCGCATCGTCGAGAACGATGGCAAAAGCGCCATCGGCACCGGCGACCGTCGAGCCGAGAACCGTCGAACCGTTGAGAATCTCGACCTTGGCGTTGGGTGCGGCTTTGCCGGCGACGACAATAGAGCCCTTGATCTCGACCCGAACGATGTCGAAAGTCGGCGCAATCGCATCGGCCGCCGCCGGCGCTGCCGGTGCCATCGCACCAGCGGCAGGCGCTGGCGGCGGCGGTGCATCGGTCACTGGTTCGGCCGGCGTCTCCACCGGCGGCGTCAGCGATGCCACTTCCGCCGGCGGCGTGCGAGTGAGATACGGATCGAGCGCGCCCGACACATAGGCGGTTCCCGCCGCGGCGACGGAGCCGCCGACGACGAACAAAAACGCCTTCAAAGGATTAATTGCCATATTTCCCTGCCCTTAGCCACCTAATGCGGTCTAGCCTGTTTTGCCCAAGGCGACAAGAACAAGGGGGACCGACAAGAAAAAGGGCCGACACGAATAAACCGGGCCGACAAGAAAAAACCCGCCCGGGCTTGACCGCGAATAAAGACCCAATCACCAATCATCTCATGAACACGATTCGATCCATCTGCGTCTATTGCGGCTCGTCTCCGGGCCGCGATGTAACCTATGCCAAGGCCGGACACCTGCTTGGGCGTTCGATCGCCAAGTCCGGCCTGCGTCTGATCTATGGCGGCGGCACCAGGGGCATCATGGGAGCCGTCGCCGAGGGCGCAATGCGGGCCGGCGGCAAGGTGACGGGGATCATTCCGCGCTTCCTGATCAACAGGGAGGCCACCGAAACCGCGCTTGACCGACTTGACGAGCTCGTCATCACCGAAAACATGCACGAGCGCAAACATACGATGTTCGAGAAATCCGACGCGTTTGTGGCGCTTCCGGGCGGCATCGGCACGGTCGAGGAAATCATCGAGATCATGACCTGGGGCCAGCTCGGCCATCATCGCAAGCCGATCGTCTTCGGCAACGTTGGAGGATTCTGGGACCCGATGCTGGCGCTGCTCGACCATATGATGGCCGAAGGCTTCATCCACACCGCGCAGCGGGTCAGGCCGCTGGTGGTCGACGATCCGGAAGCGATCGTCGCTGCCATCATGGTCGCGGGATCGTCGGTCGACGCACCGACCGAAGGCGTGCAGTCGGTGATCGACAAGCTTTAGGGTATAGGGGAGTATGTAGTGCATGCCGCGCTCATGAGGCGCTGCCCTACTGCCCTACTGCCCTACTGCCCTACTGCCCTACTGCCCTACTGCCCTACTGCCCTACTGACCCGCCAGATGACATTGCCGACATCGTCGGCGACGAGCAGTGCGCCGCTCTGATCGATAGCAACGCCGACCGGACGGCCCATCGCCCTGCCGTCACGCCCGACGAAGCCAGCGAGCACATCTTTCGGGGGACCGCTCGGTTTACCACCGCGGAACGGCACGAAGATCACCTTGTAACCGCTGAGCACACTTCTGTTCCACGAGCCGTGCTGACCAACGAACGCGCCGTTGCCGTAGGCTGGGCCGAGCGACGCCCCTTTGGAGAAGGTCAGTCCCAGCGAGGCGGTATGGGAACCCAGCGCGTAGTCGGGCTTGACCGCCCTAGCCACGAGACCGGGGCGCTGCGGCTTGACGCGTTCGTCGACGTTCTGTCCGAAATAGCTGTAGGGCCAGCCGTAAAAAGCGCCGTCACGAACCGAGGTCATATAGTCCGGCACAAGATCATCGCCGATCTCGTCACGCTCGTTCACGGCGACCCAAAGCTTGCCGGTTTCAGGGTTCCAGGAGAGCCCGTTCGGGTTGCGCAGCCCTGACGCGAAGACCCGGGTACGGCGGGTCGACCGGTCCACTTCAAGGACGGCGGCGCGGTTCTTCTCCGCGGCCATGCCGTTTTCTCCAACGTTACTGTTGGAGCCGACGGTGACATAGAGCTTGCGTCCATCCGGACTTGCGATCACATCCTTGGTCCAATGATGGTTGAGATCTCCGGCCGGTAAGTCGACGATCTTTTCCGGCGGCGTTGTGGCTCGGGTCTGGCCATTGGAGTAGGGGAAAGCGACAAGCGCGTCGGTGTTCGCTACATAGAGAATGCCTTTGGACAGCGTCATACCAAAGGGAGAATTGAGGCCTTCTGCGAACGTCCTGCGCACATCCGCAATGCCGTCGCCATTGGTGTCGCGCAGGAGCGTGATGCGGTTGGCGCTTTTGGTCGCGGCCCCGGCGCGCTTCATAGCCAGGTCCATAAAGACCTTTCTAAGGCTGAAGCCTTCGTCATGCTTGGCAGGGGCATTGGTTTCGGCAACCAGCACGTCCCCGTTCGGAAGCACGTGCAGCCAGCGCGGATGGTCGAGGCCGGTGGCGTAGGGGTTCACCGTCAGCCCGTTCGCCGGGGTCGGCATATCACCTTTCTGCCAGCCTTTCGCCTCGGCGATGTTGACGGTCGGGATCAGCGTCGGTCTTGGTTTCGGTAAGGTTGGGTTGGGGCCATAGCCGGTTATTGCCCCCGTTTTCTGCGCCGAAAAGCCAGCGCAGCCCGCAATGACGGCTCCCAATACCGCTATGAGTAGGCTTCGTGGGAAGCCGGCATGCATCGGACGTCCTCCGCATGGATTGCGTCGTGCCCTTTACGCAAACGCGAGTCAACGACGTATTATTCCAAACTGGCTCCAAACAACGGCGTTGGTACGCCGCCTCGGATGACCGTCAAAACAGTCACACGAAAACGGTTCGCCCGTGCTAATAATCACAGTCTAGGTCGCCACCACGCGGCGTATTCGAGAGACTGGCGACGCGATCATGAACATCCCTCTCAATCCAGACGGCAGCGATCTGTCGCCTTACCTGCCGGACGAGCACGGGCTGTTCTTCGTCTATCACTTCACCGCCGAAGGCACGAGAACCAAAGACGCGACCACCACACACTGGATATGGCGCAGCTACCAGGTTTCCGACATGCGCGCCCGCCACGAGATCGCCACCGAGCCGGCTTTGCCGCCGCCGGTGCGCGATGCCTTCCTGTCGGCCGGCCATGGCTGCCATATCGACCTCGAGGGCGACTGGCTCTACGGCGATTTGCCGGACCTGCGCCACGACTATTCGGCGGAGGCGCGCGGGCTTGGCCATTTCCGCTTCGCCTTCAACGACACGATGCTGATCGGCGGCCGCAAGCAACCGCTGCAATCGGTCGACAAGATCCGCAAGGCGATCGACAACGGATCGCGAAAGTTCCGCTCTCCGGCCGAACTGATCGAGGCTGTCATGGGCCAGTCGCTCGACGGCATGACGACGGAACTCGCTGGCCTTGGCGACACGCTCGATGGCATCGAGGACCGCATCGTCTGCGATGCATGGCACAATGAGCGGCAGGCGCTGGTCGATGCGCGCCGGCAACTGGTGGTGATCCATCGGCAGATGGCGACGCTGACCAGCCTGTTCCGCCATCTCGACCATTCGCATCGCAATGACCTGCCGGACGCGATCAACGACATGGCGGCACGGCTTTCGCATCGCGCCCATACCTTGCATCATGACGGCGAGCAATTGCAGGCCCGCGCCCGGCTCTTGCAGGACGAGCTGATGGCCAAGCTGACGACGCAGTCGAACCAGTTGCTTTACATGCTGTCGGTGATGACCGCGGTGCTGTTGCCGATGACGATCGTCTCAGGCCTGTTCGGCATGAATGTCGGCGGGCTGCCGCTGGTCGACACGCCGGTGGGCTTTTGGGTGGCGTCGGCGATATCGCTCGCCGTCGCGGTGGTCGTCTATCTGTTCGTCAGGCGGCTGGGGCGCGGGATGTAGCGGCAACCGTTACAAGGTCGCGCGAAAATCCTCGATGACAGTGCCGGCAGCGCGCGCCTCCGCTTCGTGGTTCGGCTCGCGCCACTCCTCTGCAAGGGCTGCCGTGTACCATTCGCGCATCGCCGGCAGAGCCAGCAATCGCGCCGGATAGGTGGCAGCTGCGCCCTCGAAGGACAGTCCGTAGGACTGAACCCTAAACGCCACCGGGGCAAAGAAGGCGTCAGCGGCAGTGAAGCGATCGCCAGCCAGGAACGGTCCGCCGAAGCGGCGAAGCCCATCGCCCCAGAGATCGCCGAGACGAAAGAGGTCGTGCTTCAGCGCATCCGACATCGGCACCGGCGCGACGCGGACACCGCAGTTCATCGGACAGGAGCCGCGCAAGGCGGTGAAGCTCGAATGCATTTCGGCCGCTGCCGACCGCGCCCAGGCTCGCGCCTTCGCGTCGGCGGGCCAGACGCCAGCGTGGCGCTCGGCCAGATATTCGGTGATGGCGAGCGAATCCCAAACTGCCCAGCCGTCGTCAATCAGGCACGGTACGAGGCCGCTGGGCGAGAACGGCCGGTAGAGGCTCCAGCTCGATCCGGTCGGAAACGGTGTCAGCCGCTCCTCAAAGGAGACGCCCAATGTCCGCATCAGCACCCATGGCCGCAGCGACCACGAGGAATAATTCTTGTTTGCTATGTGCAGCACGTACATCGAAAATCCTCGCTCTAACGCATTGCCGGCCGGATCTCGCGGCCGCGGAACATCGACCAGGAATAGATCGCCAGCGCCGCCCAGATCAGGCCGAAGGCGATGGCCTGGGTGCTGCCGAAGGGTTCGCCGAAAATCAGCACGGCGATCAGGAACACAATGGTCGGCGCGATATACTGCATGATGCCGATGGTGGAGAGACGCAGCAGCTTGGCCCCGAAGCCAAACAGCAGCAGCGGTATGGCGGTGACCGGGCCGCAGCCGATCAGCAGTGCGGTATCGTTCAGGGAACTGGAGACGAAATGGTCCTGCCCGGTGACGATGAGGAAGATGATGTAGCCGAGCGCCGGCACCGACAGCAAAAGCACTTCAAGCAAGAAACCCTGGCTGGGACCGATCGGCAGCGTCTTGCGGAAGAAGGCGTAGGCGGCGAAGGAAAACGCCAGCACCAGCGACACCCAGGGCAGCTTGCCGGCGTCGATCGTCAGCACCGCGACCGCGATGGCCGCCAGCACCACCGCCGCGATTTGCAGCCGGTCGAGCCGCTCGCTGAGCAGCAGCGCGCCGACGACGACGCTGACAAGCGGGTTGATGTAGTAGCCAAGCGCGGTCTCGATGGTACGGTCGACCGCGATGGCCCAGACATAGATGCCCCAGTTGACCGAAATCAGCGCCGCCGTCAGCGCCGCCATGGAAATGATGCGCGGCGAACGCAACGCCGCTTTGAAATCCGCCGTGCGGCCCGCCCAGATCAAAACGGCCGCCGCGATCGGCACCGACCAGACGATGCGGTGCGCGATGACTTCGGCCAGCGGCAGATGTGCGACCGCCTTCATATAGAAGGGCAGCAACCCCCACAGGAGATAGGCGCCCAGCGCCAGCAGGAATCCACGCCGGGCCTTTGAGTCTGCTTCGAGCTGAATTGCGTCCGTGGCCATGGCCCAACGCTATGCGCCAGCCGCCGGGCCAAGACCATCGCAAAGTTCTGATGGATCAATGGACTTTCGCTGATGGTTCAATCCTACTCCGCCGCGACCAGCCCGGCCATCTCGCGGTTCTTCATCAGCTTGTAGACGATCGAATCCATCAGCGCCTGGAATGAAGCGTCGATGATGTTTTCTGAGACGCCGACCGTCCACCAGCGGGCGCCGGTTGCATCGTGCGATTCGATCAGCACGCGAGTGATCGCCTCGGTACCGCCATTGAGGATACGCACCTTGAAGTCGGCGAGCTCGAGGTCGGCGATCTCGTTCTGAAATTTTCCAAGATCCTTGCGCAGCGCGATGTCGAGCGCGTTGACCGGGCCGTGCCCTTCCGCCACCGACATCTTCTCCTCGCCATCGACCAGCACCTTGACGATCGCCTCTGAGACCGTCTTCAGCTGGCCATTGGCGTCGAAGCGGCGCTCGACCATGCAGCGGAACGAGGTGACGCTGAAGAATTCCGGCAGGCCATGCAGCATCTTGCGCGCCAGCAGCTCGAAGCTGGCATCGGCGCCTTCATAGGCATAGCCCTCGGCCTCGCGCTCCTTGACCACTGATATCAGCGCGTCCAGCCGGTGGTCGTCTTTCGGCATTTCGATGCCGCGCCGTTTCAACTCGGCGAGGAAATTGGCCTTGCCGCCTTGGTCCGAGACCATGACCCGGCGGCGGTTGCCGACCGCTTCCGGCGGCACATGCTCGTAAGTGGCCGGCTCCTTGGCCAGCGCCGAGGCATGGATGCCGGCCTTGGTGGCGAAGGCGGAAGCGCCGACATAGGGCGCCTGCGCTTCCGGCGCGCGGTTCAGCAATTCGTCGAAGGCGCGGGACAGGCGCGATATGCCGGCCAACGCTTCGGCCGAGATGCCTGTCTCGAAGCGGCTGGAAAAGGCCGGCTTCAGCGCCAGCGTCGGCACGATCGAGATCAGATTGGCGTTGCCGCAGCGCTCGCCGATGCCGTTCAGCGTGCCCTGGACCTGGCGCGCGCCGGCCTCGACGGCGGCCAGCGAATTTGCCACCGCCTGGCCGGTGTCGTCATGGGCATGGATGCCGAGATGGTCCCCCGGTATGCCTGCCTCGATGATCTTTTCGACGATGGCGCGCACTTCCGACGGCTGCGTGCCGCCATTGGTGTCGCACAGCACCACCCAGCGCGCGCCGGCGTCGTAAGCGGTCCTGGCGCAAGCCAGCGCATAATCGGGATTGGCCTTGAAGCCGTCGAAGAAATGCTCGCAGTCGACCAATGCTTCCTTGGCCGAGCCAATCGCCGCTTCGACTGACGCCTTGATCGCCTCGAGGTTTTCCTCGTGGGTGCAGCCCAGCGCAACGCGGACCTGGTAGTCCCAGCTCTTGGCGACAAAGCAGATGGCGTCCGACTTCGACTGGACCAATGCGGCAAGGCCTGGATCGTTCGAAGCCGACACCCCTGCCCGCTTGGTCATGCCGAAGGCGACGAATTTGGCGGTTGCCGTGCGGTGCTTGGCAAAGAAGGCGGTGTCGGTCGGGTTGGCACCGGGATAGCCGCCTTCGATATAGTCGACGCCGAACGCGTCAAGCAGCCCGGCGATGGCGATCTTGTCCTCGACCGAAAAGTCGATGCCCGGCGTCTGCTGGCCATCGCGCAGTGTGGTGTCGAAGAGATAGAGGCGCTTGCGGCCCATGATCATTTCCCCGCAAACTTATCCGTCGCCCGGATCAGCCGGTCGAGGATGCCCGGCTCCGAATAGGCATGGCCGGCGCCCTCGACCAGATGGAAGTCCGCCTTCGGCCACGCCTTGTACAGCGCCCAGGCATAGCGCGCCGGGCACGGCATGTCGTAGCGGCCATGGACGATGGTGCCGGGGATGTCCTTCAACTTGAAGGCATCACGCAGCAGCTGCCCTTCCTCAAGCCAGCCAGCATGGACGAAATAATGGTTCTCGATGCGGGCGAAGGCCACGGCGTAATCGTCTTCGCCAAACCGGCTGCTGGTTTCCGGATCGGGCAACAGCGTGATCGTCTCGCCTTCCCACAGGCTCCAGGCGCGGGCGGCCTCGACCTGCGCCTTGCGGTCGCTGCCGACCAGCCGCTTGCGATAGGCGGCCATCATGTCGCCGCGCTCGCCCTCGGGGATCGGCGCCAGGAAGCGCTCCCATTTGTCGGGGAACATTTCCGAGACGCCGAACTGGTAATACCAGTCGAGCTCCGCGCGCGTCAGCGTGTAGATGCCGCGCACGACCAGTTCGCTGACCCGCTCGGGGTGCGTCTCGGCATAGGCCAGCGCCAGCGTCGACCCCCACGAGCCGCCGAACACCAGCCATTTGTCGAAGCCGCACATGTCGCGCAGGCGCTCGATGTCGGCGATCAGATGCCAGGTGGTGTTGGCCTCGAGCGAGGCGTTGGGCGTCGACTTCCCGCAGCCGCGCTGGTCGAACAGGATGACATCGTAAAGCTTCGGATCGAACAGCCGTCGGTGCTTTGGCGAAATGGTGCCGCCCGGTCCGCCATGCAGGAACACGGCCGGCTTGGCGCCCCTGGTGCCGGAACGCTCCCAATAGACCTGATGGCCATCGCCGACATCGAGCATGCCTGAGTCGAAGGCCTCGATCTCCGGATAGAGGGTGTGCAGGTCATTGCTCATAATTTCAGGCCCTGTTGCGGCCAATTGGCCGTCTCGTGATCCGGATGCTGGAAGGAGATGATCGATTCCTGCCTTGTGTAGTAGTCAGGATCGTCATGGACCGGCGCGTCGAAGATCTTCTCCACCCAAGGCAGCCGGGCGGCATAGTTGATCTGGATCTGCGGTGCGAGGTCGGAGCGATCGTCAAAGGCGCCGATGGCGATCTCAAGCCCGCCAGGCTGCCTGTAGGTCAACGGCGTGCCGCAGCGGCTGCAAAAGCCGCGATCGATGTTGACCGACGACTGGAAATAGCTCGGCTCCTCGCGCACCCATTCGACACCGTCCTTCGGCACAGTCACCAGCGCGCCGAAGAAGGAACCGAACTGTTTCTGGCACATGCGGCAATGGCAGATGGAAGGGCGTCCAAGCGCCCCACGAATGCGGAAACGCACGGCGCCGCACTGGCAGCCGCCGGTTCGAACGGTTTCGGTCATGATCTTTCCTCCGGCGGCCATTGTTCGGTGTCGTGGTCGGGGTGCTGGTAAGAAACGAGATCGGCGAGATAGGAGGACGACGAAACATCGGCCATCGTCTCCTCGCCAGGCAATTCGTGGATGTGATCGACATAGGGGAGTTTTGCTTCGGTGCCCCACTGGATGGTCGGCGCGATCTCCTCCGCATGGTCGAAGGCCGCGATGGCGAGTGCGATGCCGTCGGGCGCCTCGAAAGTCAGCGGCGTGCCGCAATCGGCGCAAAAACCGCGCCATGCGGCGTTGGAGGAACGAAAGCGCTTGGGCGCGCCGCGCGTCCAGTCGAGTTTTGCGCCACGCACCGACACCAGCGGCAGGTAGAAATTGCCGCTTGCTTTCTGGCACATGCGACAATGACAGACGGAGGCGTCGCCCAGCGCGCCTTCGACACGGAAACGCACGGCGCCGCACTGGCAGCCGCCTGTGTAGACCGGTCTGTTATCCAGGCTCATCACTTCACTCCGGGGCATGGCAGACGGCTTCGACATTGTTGCCGTCGGGGTCGAAGACAAAGGCGCCATAGTAGTTCGCGTGATAGTGCGGACGAAGCCCCGGCCCACCATTATCCTTGCCGCCGGCGGCGATGGCGGCGGCGTGGAAGGCATCGACTTCAGCGCGGCTGCGCGCGGTGAAGGCGACATGCTGGCGGTCCTTCGGCTTGTCCTTGCCTTGATGCAGCCAGAACACCGGCCGGTCGCGGCCATAGCCGCCGACCATGGCGCCACCGGTGTATTCCTGCGGCACCATGTAGAGCAGCGAGGCACCGACCGGCGCCATCGCCCTGTCGTAGAAAGCTTTCGACACGTCGAAATCGGAAACGGTGATGCCAAGATGGTCGATCATGGAACTACCTCCCTCGCTGCTTCGCCGGCCGGCATTTCGGCAGCGGCCAGGCCGGCTTCGATGACAATGTGCTGGCAGACGTTGTCGATGTCGCGAATGACGTCGTCGTTCCAGAAACGCAGGATGGTCCAGCCCAGCGCCTCTAGCTTCGCGCTTCTTGCCAGATCGGATGCCGAAGGTTCAGACCGGGCATGCTGGGAGCCGTCCAGTTCGACAATCAGCTTTTTGGCGGGGCAGGCGAAATCGACGATATAGTGGGCGATAGGCATCTGCCGCCTGAAGGCTAGTCCCATCAGCCTGTGCGCTCTAATCTCATTCCAAAGCTTCAGCTCGGGTTCGGTCATAGCGCTGCGCATCTTGCGCGCATTGCTGCGGTTGTTGGCGGGTACTGGGAAATGCGTCATCGCGGTTCGCCCCCCTCTGTCCTGCCGGACATCTCCCCCTCAAGGGGGGAGATTGGACGGCACTTCGGCTTTCGCCAATCGCCGTCGTTGGTGATTGGGCGCTTCCGGCGAAGCTGCCAATCTCCCCCCTTGAGGGGGAGATGTCCGGCAGGACAGAGGGGGGTGCCTCGCGCCACCTTCACCGCTTTACCTCCCAGTTGGTGATGCGGGTGCCGGTGGCGGGGTCCTTGCCGTCCTTCAGTTGCACGCCTTGCGCCAGAAGCTCGTCGCGAATGCGGTCGGCCTGGGCCCAGTTCTTGGCGGCGATCAGTTCCAGGCGCCTGGCGATGGCCCTGGCGATGGCATCTTCATCAACCTTGGCCGGCGCAACGTCGAAGCCGAGGAACGACAGTGCCGCCTTCAGCGAAGCGGCAGCATGGTTGCCCGCGGCGGCAGCGTTGCCGCCGCCAGCAGCATTGGAATCCACAGCCTCGCCGGCCAGTTGCGTCAGCACCTGGAACGCAGGATAGGTTGCGAGATCGTCCGACAAGGCTTCCACCACTTCGACCGGCAATTGATTGGCCGCCGCCGGTGCCAGGTCCGCCGCCCGCTTCCATTTGCGCAGCGTATTTTCCGACTCTTCCAGCTTGCGCACGGAAAAATCGATCGGCTCGCGATAATGCGTCATCAGCATCGCCAGCCTGAGCACCTCGCCTGGCCACTTGCGGCCACCAAAGGTCTCCGTCTCCAGCAACTCGTTGATCGAGTGGAAGTTGCCCAGGCTCTTGGACATTTTCTGCCCCTCGACCTGCAGAAAGCCGTTGTGCATCCACACCTTGGCCATCACCTCGGTGCCATGGGCGCAGCGCGACTGTGCAATTTCATTCTCGTGGTGCGGGAAGATCAGGTCGAGCCCGCCGCCATGAATGTCGAAGACCTCGCCGAGATAGGCGGCCGACATCGCCGAGCACTCGATGTGCCAGCCCGGCCGGCCCCTGCCCCACGGGCTGTCCCAGCCCGGCTCTTCCGGCGAGGACAGCTTCCACAGAACGAAATCGCCAGGGTTCTTCTTATGCGGATCAACGGCGACGCGAGCGCCGGCCTGCTGCTCGTCGAGATTGCGTTTCGACAATTGGCCGTAGTCCGGCATCGAAGCCGTGTCGAACAGAACTTCGCCTGCCGCAACATAGGCATGGCCGCATTCGATCAAGCGTTGGATCAAGGAGATCATGTCGACTTTGCCATCTGCGCGCGGCTCGACGAATTCAGTGGCCCGCGGCTCGACCGTAGGTTGCAGGCAGCCCAGCGTCGCCACGTCCTTGTGGAACTGGTCGGCGGTCTTTTCGGTGACCCGCCGGATCGCCTCGTTCAGCGACAGCACTCCCGAGGCAATCTCGGCGCCGAAATCGCGCAGTGCGCGGTCGTTGATCTTGTCGTCGACATCCGTGATGTTGCGCACATAGGTGACGTGCGCTTGCCCGTAGAGATGGCGCAGCAGACGAAACAGCACGTCGAAGACGATCACCGGCCGCGCGTTGCCGATATGGGCAAAGTCGTAGACCGTCGGGCCGCAGACATACATGCGCACATTGCGCGGATCGATCGGGAAGAAATCCTCCTTGGTCCGCGTCAGCGTGTTGTAGAGGCGCAGGCCCTTCGATGTGTCAGACATTCGTGCCTTCCCGGTGCGTTACTTTTTGGTTGGGGCCACTTGCGCCGAGACGCAAATCAGCCACCAGCCTGCTGGCCGGGGCGTTTGTCCACTCTAGAAGGAAGATAGGCGAAAACGTCCGGACCAGCGCGAAGCTAGCCAATAATGCAGATGCCACAAATGGCGAAAGACGTTCTCATGAGCGGCTTTATCGCCTCAGCCAGTGTTGCCGTCAAGTCGCAACTTTCGGCAAAAGAGCCGCTGGATCACAGGTAATGACGCGGTGAAACATTTTATTAAACATCTCGGCACAGTCATGAAACATTCACCGGCTAGATCGGCAGATGTCACGATTTGGTCGGATTCGACCAGCAAACGCGGACACGAAGACGTTACCAGGGAAGAGAAAGATGCCTCGAGCCAAGCAGGACTCCAGCAGCGCCAAGCAACCGGCGCTCGCCAGCCAATACCGGGCGATCGGCCCGGCCGCGATTGTCGCCGCCCTTCTCCACACAGCGAAGAAGAAGAAGCCGGCGCAGAAGATCACCTCGCCGCGCGCTGCCTGATGTGACGTGCGGCCGGCGGGTTCGCCAGGAAATGGCAGCGCCGGCAATGAAGGCGCTGAGGCGCCCCAGAAAATAGCAGCTACTGCTGAAACAAGCTCATCTGACTGTCGTCGGCGCCCGGCTTCCGGCGCCTGGCCTTCTTGAGCTCCGGCCACCTTTCCTGAATCTCCGGTCCGGTGTTGGCGACCTTGTTGACGAGGTCGGAAACCGGGACGGCCTCGAAGAAATCGAGTTGTGCCGGTCTGAGCAGGTCGGCCACGTCGCGCGGCTCGCGCGTGCGGCAATCCAGCCAGCGGGCGAAATCCTGCGGATCTATCACCACCGGCATGCGGTCGTGGATATGGGCAATGTCGGCATTGGCGTTGACGGTCAGGAGGGCGCCGGTGTCCATCTCCGAGCCGCCCGGCTCGGCATAGGTCTCGATCAGTCCGGCGAAGGCGACAAGCCCGCCATGCTTCGGCCGCACCCAATAGGGCTGTCCCCGCTTGCCGCCTGATTGACGCCATTCGTAGAAGCCGGAAGCCGGCACCAAAGCGCGGCGATGGCGCATGGCGGCGCGAAACGAGGCCTTTTGCGCTGCTCCCTCCGCGCGCGCGTTGAACAGCAACGGAAACTCACGCGTGTCCTTCACCCACGCCGGGATCAGCCCCCAGCGCACCAGCATCGGCTGCCGGTCTTGCAGGTTCGAGTCTGGCAGGTTCGCGCCTGGCGCTCGCGGCAAGCCTGCAATCGCCATCAGCACCGGCTGCGTCGGTGCGATGTTGTAGCGGGGCGGGAAATCCTCCAGTTCTGGCAGACCGAGAAAAGCGGCGGCCCGGTCCGGCGTGGCGGTCAAGGCGAAGCGTCCGCACATAAGCTAAAAACTCGTTGGATTGGTCGGATGTGACGGTGGCGATGGAACCGGCGTTGCGCAACCGCTAATGCTTGTTCTCGCCGACCGGTCCACAACCGGCTGCGGCAAATGGCGATCGGAGATCCATGGACGAGATGCGCAAAATACTCCCGGCTGTATCGGTCGCCATTGTCCGCGGCGACACGGTGCTGCTGGTCAAGCGGGCGCGGCAGCCTTCGCAAGGATTCTACGCGTTTCCAGGCGGCAAGGTGGAGGCCGGCGAAACGCTGGAACAAGCCGCGCAGCGCGAATTGCTGGAGGAAACCGGGTTGCATGCGCGCAACTACCGCCGCCTTCGGGAAATCCACATCGACGGCGGCAGCGACGGGCACCCGGTCGACTATCTGCTGACGGTATTCGGCGCCACCTATGCCGGCGGCGAGCCCGTGGCCAGCGACGACGCCGAGACCGCCGCCTTCTATACACTCAGCGAAATGACGGCGCTGCCGATTGCCGCTTCGGTGTTTGCCGTTGCCGACGAATTGCTCAGGAATACAGGCGCGTAACCTCCAAAATCGCCTTGCAGGCGACAAATTGTTTGGCCACATAGATTTATGATCCGCGCATCGGTTTTCCTTGCAGCTTGCCTCGCCGCCAGTACGGCAATCGGGGCGCGGCCGGCCATGGCCGCCGAGTCGCCGTTCGAGCCGGGGCTGATGCGGCTGGCCGAGGTGCTTGGGTCGCTGCATTTCCTGCGTAATCTGTGCGGGGAGAAGGGCGACCAATGGCGGGTCGAGATGGAGAAGCTGATTGCTTCGGAAAACCCGAACCCGGAGCGGCGCGCCCGCTTCATCGCCAGCTTCAACCGCGGCTACCGCTCCTTTGGCGGCACCTATACACAGTGTACCGCCTCGGCGACCGAAGCCATCAGCCGCTACATGAAGGAAGGCGAGACGCTGTCGCGCGACATCGCCTCGCGCTACGGCAACTGAGCCTGGCTCCCCCTGCTTGTGTCCCGGCCCGCTTGTGTCTGGTGGCGTCTTGGTGCAATTGTTGTGTTGCACTTCTGCAACGGTGTTAACAAAACGTTACGGCGCGGATGTGGAATTAACTCAAACTGAAGGTTTTCATCCCGCTCGCCGGCCTAATCGGCTAAGTTTTGAATCGGATCGAACGCAGGTTTGCAAAACGTGACGAACCCTTGTCGAAACGACCCCAGAAATGTCGTATTTACAAGTACTTACTTAACCTGCGAGTAAAAGGGACAGCCCAAGCCTGATCCGCATCCGCCGGATCGCCGCTTGAAAAGGGTGGACATCGCAATGGAACATGGCGTCAACGACATCGACGCGCTGGTCAGGGAAGAAAAGCGCCTGACTGCAGTGGAAAGCCACAGCGAGGCCTGGGCGGAAGGGCTTTCGGCCGGAATCGAGACGGAAATCATCGCCGAGGCGGCCCTCGAAACCGCGTTCGGCGAGATGCTGCGTGCCAATGGCGAGACCTCAGCCCTTGCCTTGCTCGACCGCATGCGTGAAAAGGTGATAGCTGGGGCCTTCGAGCCGGGACGGCTGCGGCACTGATTGGCATCAGGCTCTTCGATGACGGCGTGCCGCTTGGGCGTCATGCCCCGGGCACCTGGGCGGGCCTGGGCACCTGTAAGGGCCCGGGCAGCTGGACGGAATCATGGAGAGGCAGGCGGTGAATTTTTCGACGTCAGGCCAGCCGCGTGGCTTGGCCCTCAGCATCCGGCTTGCCGCTTTTTGCGCCGCGTTTCCGCTGGCGCTTTGCCTCGCAATCAGCCCCGCCTATGCTTTGAGTGAAATCAAGCGCGAGGACCTGCCCTCGCCAGTCACGCCGCCCGCCGACGACGACATGTCGCCGCCCGGAACCACGGTGCCGACGCCCGGCCCGCTCGGCGCGACGCCGCCTGCGGCGAGCCAACCGACGCCACCCGACGAACGGGAACAGGTCGAACCGGGCGGGCCAACAGACGATGGTGGCATAGCCAATCCGCAAGTCGACCCGGATGAACCGTTGCCCGAGGTCGTCTACGATCTCGGCAAGCTGCCGGAGCCGGTCAGGCGCATGCACGATTTGATTATCGGGGCCTGCAAGAGCGGCGACATCGAAAAGCTCCGGCCGCTGATCGGCCAGGGCGATGCGATGACCCAATTGTCGCTGAGCGAAATCGAAGGCGACCCGATCACCTTCCTGAAAGGACTTTCGGGTGACACGGAAGGCCAGGAAATCCTCGCCATCCTGGAAGAGGTGCTCAGTGCCGGCTATGTCCATGTCGATGTCGGCACGCCGCAGGAGCTCTATGTCTGGCCATATTTCTTCGCGCTGCCGCTGGACAAGCTCAACGCCAGGCAGCGGGTCGAGCTGTTCAAGATCGTCACCGCCGGCGACTATGACAGCATGAAGCAGTTCGGCGCCTACATCTTCTACCGCGTCGGCATCACCCCGGATGGACAGTGGACGTTCTTCGTCGCCGGAGACTGAGCGGCATAGCCTCTCCTACCCTCAAGCCCGCGCAGAGCATCGGAGGGGATACCGGTTTTGGGAAAATCCGATGCTCAAACAGAAGATAAGCGGCGGGACGATGCGATTTGAAAGTCCGCCGCTCTATACCGCCAGCGCCTCGGAAAACTCCACCGCACTGCCCTGTCCGGGTGTGACGATCTCGCCTTCCCACATTACGCGCCGGCCGCGCACGATCGTGCCAACCGGCCAGCCGGTGACTTGCCGGCCGTCGTAGGGCGTCCAGCCGGCCTTCGAGCCTGCCTGCGCATTGGTGATGGTCTCGCGGCGCTTCAGATCGACGATCGTGAAATCGGCGTCGTAGCCGGCGGCGATGCGGCCTTTCCTGGCCATGCCGAAGATACGCTGCGGGCCGTGGCTGGACAGGTCGACGAAACGCTGCAACGTCAGCCGGCCGGCATTGACGTGATCGAGCATGATCGGCACCAGCGTCTGCACGCCGGTCATGCCCGACGGCGAGGCCGGGTAGGGTTTCGCCTTCTCGGCCAGCGTGTGCGGGGCGTGGTCGGAACCCAGCACATCAACAATGCCTTGCGCAATGCCGCGCCAGATGCCGTCGCGGTGGCGCGATGCGCGCACCGGCGGGTTCATCTGGATCAGCGTGCCAAGCTGCGCATAATCGTCCGCGCTCAGCGTCAGATGATGCGGCGTCGCCTCGCAGGTCGCGACGTCCTTGTGCTGTTCGAGGAAAACAATCTCCTCGGCGGTCGAGATGTGCAGCACGTGGATGCGGGCGCGAACCTGGCGCGCAATGCGCACCAGGCGCTCGGTGCAGCGTAAGGCGGCAATCTCGTCGCGCCACACAGGATGCGAGGCCGGGTCGCCCTCGATGCGTTCGCCGAGCCGCTCGCGCAGCCGGAATTCGTCCTCGGAATGGAAGGCCGCACGGCGGCGCGTATTCCTCAGGATCGAGGCAACGCTTTCATCGTCCTCGACCAAAAGGTCACCGGTCGACGAGCCCATGAACACTTTTATGCCGGCAGCACCGGGTAGCCGCTCAAGGTCGCTGGCGTCCTTTGCGTTCTCGCGGGTGCCACCGACCCAGAAGGCAAAGTCGCAATGCATGCGGCCGGTGGCACGCCGAACCTTGTCGGCAAGCGCTGCTTCGCTGGTGGTCAGCGGGTTGGTGTTGGGCATCTCGAAGACGGCGGTGACGCCGCCCAGCGCCGCTGCCCGCGAACCTGTCTCCAGATCTTCCTTGTGCTCCAGCCCCGGCTCGCGGAAATGCACCTGGCTGTCGACGACGCCCGGCAGGATGTGCAGGCCGCGACAGTCGACCGTTTCGCCAGCGGAAGCCTGGCCGAGATCGCCGATAGCGGCGATGCGCCCGCCGTTGATGCCGATGTCGCGCCGGCCTTCGCCGTCGTGGTTGACCACCGTGCCGCCTGTCAGGATGAGGTCGTAGGTCGTGGCCATGCTGATCCGGTCTCTTGCGGGGGGAGTGCCAGCGGCTTACGTAATGGCCGACCGTTTTGCAAGATCAGGTTCTTTTCCGCCCATGCCCTTTGCCCAGTTGAAAGACCGCGCGCTCGTTTCCGTGTCAGGACCGGATGCCGAGAGCTTTTTGCAGAACATTCTGACCACCGACCTCGACGCGCTGGCTGCCGGCGAGGCAAAGCCGGGCGCTTTGCTGACGCCGCAAGGCAAGATTCTGTTCGACTTCCTGATCTCCCGCGCTGGCGAGAATTTGTTCCGCCTCGAATGCCGATCCGATATATCAGACGATTTCATGCGCCGGCTGATGCTCTACAAATTGCGCGCCAAGGTCGAGATCGCCAAGGCAGATCAGGGACTTGTCGCTGTTGTTTGGGGGGATGATTCAACTGCTTCGCAGTTTGATTCAACGCCGGTTGCCGATGCACGGTTCCGCGACGCAGTCGTCAATCGCTTTTATGGCGCCGCTGCCGCCGGCCGCGATCCGGCCGCACGCTTTTATGGCGCCGCTGCCGCTGGCGGCGACCCGGCCGCATGGCAAGCTCTGCGCATCGCCCATGGGATTGCCGAAAGTGGCAGCGACTATCAGCTCGGCGACGCCTTCCCGCATGATGTGCTGCTCGACGAGACCGGCGGCGTCGGCTTCAGGAAGGGTTGCTATGTCGGCCAGGAGGTGGTTTCGCGGATGCAGCATCGCGGCACCGCCAGACGGCGGGTGCTGATCGTTTCGGCCGAACGGCCCCTGCCCGCTCCTGGCACAGAGTTGACAGTTGCAGGGCGACCGGTCGGCACGCTTGGCACGGCCGCCGGCACGGCGGGCCTCGCCATAGCCCGCATCGACCGCGTCAAGGCAGCGCTCGACTCCGGCCAGCCGATCATGGCGGATGACGTCCCGGTGTCGCTCACCATCCCGGCCTGGGCGAAATTCATCTTCCCGCAGGAACCCGTCGGCGCGGAGGAGGCCTGATGGCGGCCGATCGTCCCGGCGCGCCGCCGCGCGCCTGGCAGCGCATGCTGTCGGGCCGGCGGCTCGATCTGCTCGACCCCTCGCCGCTCGACATCGAGATTTCGGACATCGCCCATGGGCTTGCCCGCGTCGCCCGCTGGAATGGCCAGACCATCGGCGATCACGCCTTTTCCGTCGCCCAGCATTCGCTGCTGGTCGAGGCGCTTTTCGGCGAGCTGGTGCCGGACGCCCCAGCCGATGCGCGGCTGGCGGCTTTGCTGCACGACGCGCCGGAATATGTCATCGGCGACATGATCTCACCGTTCAAATCGGTGATGGGCGGCAGCTACAAGGAGTGCGAGCTGAGGCTGCAGCGTGCCATCCATCTGCGCTTTTTGCTGCCGGTCGAACCGGTTGCGGGCCTGCGCAAGGAGATCAAGCGCGCCGACCAGATCGCCGCCTATTTCGAGGCGACGCTGCTTGCCGGTTTTTCGACCGCCGAGGCGACCGAATTCTTCGGCCGGCCGCGCGGCTTCAATGCCGACCGCTTCGATTTCACCCCGCGTTCGGTGACCTGGGCGCAAAACGCGTTTCTCAAACGGTATGCGGCAATCGAGAAATCGCGGCGGCAAACAGTGCAGCCGGCCGACTGAAAAACGCTGAGGGGATACAGCGCCGTGTTCGGGCGGGGAGCCGAAGGTGTGAGCCTGCCGCGACGGATAGAAGGCTGGGGCGTCGATCGGATAGAACCCCTGCTACCGTCCCTGTCGGTCGAGCCGCTCCAGGAACCACTGCGTCAGCCGCACCCAGACCTCATCTTTTTCGCCAGAGTCCTCCCAGCCATGGTCGAGGTTGGGATTGTCGTTGACCTCTATGACGAAGACACCGTCCTTGGTCTCTTTGAGGTCGACGCCGTAGAGGCCATCGCCGATGCAGCGCGCCGCCCTCACCGCCGTCTCGACGACATGGGCCGGCGCCTCCTTCAAGGTGAAGGTCTTGATGCCGCCCTGGTCAGGCTTGCCGTTGGCCTTGTGGTTGACGATCTGCCAGTGCTTCTTGGCCATCAGGTAGTGCACGGCAAACAGAGGCTGGCCGCCGAGCACGCCGACGCGCCAGTCATATTGGGTCGGAATGAATTTCTGTGCGATCAGGAGATCGGAATCCTCCAGCCATTCGGTGGCAAGCGTCTTCAGCTCCTCCAAGGTAGCGCATTTCTTGACTCCGCGTGAAAACGACGAGTCCGGGATTTTCAGCACCAGCGGAAAGCCCAGCGTCTGCGCCGCCACTTCAAGGTCCGAGATGCCGGCGATCATCACCGTCGGCGGCACCGGCACCTTGTTGTAGGTCATCAGCTCGTTGAGATAGACCTTGTTGGTGCAGCGGATCATCGACAGCGGATCATCGATGACCGGCATGCCTTCCTGCTGGGCGCGGCGCGCGAAGCGGTAGGTGTGATTGGAGATCGAAGTCGTCTCGCGGATGAACAGCGCGTCGTAGTTGGCGAGCTTGGCCAGATCCTTTTTGGTGATCGGCTCGATTTCGACGCCCATCTTCTCGGCGATCTTGGCCCAATAGCGCAGCGACGAGATCTCCGATGGCGGCAACTCCTCATGCGGATCGACCAGCGTGGCGAAGGTGTAGCGCGCCGGCGTGCGGCCCTTGGTGTCACGCCACTCGCGGCTGGTGTAGGTCTCGAGGCACTGAAGAAAGCGCTTTTCTTCGTCCTCGGTCATCCTGGCCAGCGGATGGAAGCCGATCTTGCGGATCGACGCCCATTCGGCGCTGTCCGTGATATGGACTTCCAGCGCCGGCGCCCGGAACCAGTCGAACAAAAGCTTGGCAAAGCGATCCCAAATCCTCGACGAGCCGATGCCGAAAAAGATGCAGACTTTTTGCGGAAAGGCTCCGCCCAGATCCTTGCGGCATTTGTTGAGCGCGAGTTCCAGCTCCGGCAGCGCATGCTCGTAGAGCTTGCGCTCGGACAGGTCGATCATCGTCTCGACCGTCGGAATGACCTTGTGACCGCGCGAACCGGCGAGCAGCGAGGCATAGTAGCCGCGGCTTTGGTAGCCGTAATTGTTCGACAGGTTGATGACTTTCGGCCGCTGGCCGCGAAACAGCGCCGGATGCGCGAGATAGTCGCGATTGGTGATGATCTTGTGCGGTGTCGCCACCTGATCGAGATCGTTCTGCCGGCCGGTAAGGATGACCCAGGTCATTGTCTTCAGCGCTTTCCGAGGATTATGGCGGCACGCAATCCATCGCGGCCGAATTGCGCCATGTTCATGAAGATGCCGTAAGGCACCGGAATGTTGGCGGCATCAAGGATGGTCTCCTGTCTCTCGTCTTCGACCCAGGGATCGTGGATCAGGATATGGTCGCCATCGTCGCCGATGGCCAGCACCCAGTGCGGAACCTTCTTGCCGAACATAAGGAAGCCGCTGATCAGGACCAACACCAGTTTTCCTTCTGCGATTGCGGTGCGGATATCGTCGATGGCGAATGGACGGTAATTCACCGGGATGCCGTAACGTTCCGCGCGCCGGCGAAAGTCGACCTGCGCCAGTTCCATCACCCGGCGCTTGTCTTGGCTGCGCACCGACTGCAGGAACAGCGCACCATGGAAGGAGACATATATCTCGGCAGAGAGCCCGCTTTCGTGGCCGGCAACGGCGAGGCCGAACGGCTCGCAGCCGCCCGGCCCCGACATCATGAAAACGGTGGTCGACTCGCGCCACAAACGGATTTCCATCACCGGGTCGGGCACGAAGCCGGGATCGAAATTGGCCATCGCCATCATCAGGCAGCACGGGCCGCAGGTGAAATCGCAGGTCTGCTGGTAGAACGGCACCCTGGTGGCGACCGGAATGTCGCCGCGCAGGGTCTTTTCGTAGCGCAGCGCCGTGGTGCCGTCCTCGTAATAGCCCGGTTCGCGGCCGATCTTGCGGTAGCCGCTCTGCTCGTAAATGCGGATGGCTCGGCTGTTGTCCTCGCGCACCTCGAGACGCAGCATCATGCGGTTGTGCTCGAAGGCGGCTTCCTCGGCCCGTTTCAACAGCATGCGGCCAATTCCGAGCCCGCCGAAAAGCGGACCGGTGGCAATGGAATAGAGCCGCGCGACTCCGCTGCCCTTGCGAAACAGCACGACCGCATAGCCGGCGATGCGGCCGTCGTTTTCGGCAACCAGCATCTCGGCGGTCTCGCGTTCGATCAACTGACGAAAGGAGCGGCGGGAAATGCGGTCGCCAGAGAAAACAGCTTTTTCGATCGCCGCGAGGTCATCGACGTCGGACGCGCGGGCCGTGCGAATCTCGGCAGGCATGCGGGCTTGGAAAACCTCGATTCGATTCTTGGAAAGGCCTGGTCAGAAGTGTCGACAACACAGCCGAAGCGCCAGCATCCGTCAAGCGCTATCGCACCTCGATTCGGGCTGAATTGTGACAGTTTCGGCGGCGCATGACCCCCAAAAAAATCGAAATCGATTTTCGGGAAAGTATCATGCGCAAAAATTAAGTGCTGCAGCCTTTGCGTGTCCAAAGACGCGGCGCTGTAGACGCAAGCTTTGAAAAACAGCGCAGCTCAGCTGGCAAGCCCGGCGACAAGCTGGCTGTAGGCGCTCTTCGCCACTGCAGTCAGCTGCGCGCGCGGCAGCGAGCCGACGACGGCGCAGCCATAGCCCTTGTCCAACCAGTAGATCGCCTCGGGGCCGTCTTCTTCCGATCCATAAGTGCCCTTGGTCTTCTCGGCCGATTCCGCTGTGACGAACAGCGAGATGCGCTCGCCCTTGGCGTCCTCATAAAGCAACATCGCGGCCTTGCTCTCGCCAGCGGGCAGCAGCCGACCGCCGACGAGCTGGAATCCTTGCGCCGCCAGATCCGGTGCGACCAGCTTCAGGCCGACCCTGTTGGACAGCCAGGTCTGCAGATGATCCTTGTCGCTGGCCGGCACTTCCACCGCATGCCGTTGCTCGGCGGCATAGAGGACATGGGCTGCGATCGCCTGCTCGACGAGTTGGTCCTCGGCCGGATCTTCCACACCGAGATGGTCGATGCCGGCGACATAACCGCCAACACCGCCGATGGCCAGCATCGCCGCTGCGGCAGCCGCCCGCCACCAGCGCGAGCTCGATGCCGCCGTCTTGACCGGCGCCTCGCCGAACACGATATTTTGCAGCCGCGCCGGCACCGGCTCGTCGAGCACGCCGGCGAAGGCGGCGCGCAGTGCTGCGCGGTCGGCGACATAGCGGACGCTCCTCGCCTTCATTTCAGGATTGGCCTCGAGCCAGGCATCATAAGCCACGCGCTCGTCAACCGGCAGCTCGTCATCGAGGGCCATATGGATGTCGCGTTCGGAAAAGTCGCGCCGGGTCATTTCTCGACGATCCTTATCGCCCGGCGACGCGCGGCATCATCCAGCAACCCGCGCAACTCGTCACGCCCGCGCGCGATGCGCGACATCAGCGTGCCGGCCGGGACGCCGAGGATGTTGGCGGCCTCGGCATAGGAAAAGCCTTCGATGGCGACCATGACCAGTGCTGCGCGCCGATCGGGGCTGATCGCCTGCAACGCGTCGATGATCTCGCGCGAGGCGATGCTCTCCACCTGCTCAGCGGGTGCTGCCTGCGCCTCCCGCGCTTCCAGCGGCAGGATCGCTGCTTCGCCGCGCCGGTTCACCTTGCGCATCTGGTCGATGAACAAATGATGCATGATCGTAAACAGCCACCTCCTGGGGCTTTCTCCAGTCTGCCAATTGTCGAGCCGCACAAGCGCCCGTTCGAGACAGTCCTGAACGAGATCGTCGGCGGAATCGCGATCGCGCAGCAGCGAGCGCGCATAACGGCGCAGGCGTGGTATCTCGCCCAGGATTGCTGCCTTCTTTTCGTCCATGACCGCTGGTTCTGAGGTCGCCCTTGTTCATCCGATTGAACGCGCCTTCACGGCGCGGCGCAAGCGGCCAGCGCGAAGCGGTCCGCCGCCCGGCCACCCAAGCAACATGATAACGCTGGCGCGGACTGGTTTATTCCCGGTGGGATTGAGAGGGAAGGCAGAGTCGTGGCATGTGCCGGAAAGCGCAGCGATCTACAATCGAGCCGTCGAGTTCCTTCGCATCCCCCAGCGCTGCGGAATATCCCGCGCCGGATTGGCACTCACAGTTGAACCGCCCGGATCGGGCTCGCCAACGTCAGTCTTCCCATGCCTCGTCGGTGAATGCCTTCATGTCGAAGTTGGGATCGGATGGCCCCAACGCGGCACACTTCTCCTGCCACACCGCAATCCTGTCACGCAAAGGCTTGCGGGCGTGGTTACGCTCAAGTTCATGCAAAAGTGCAATCCGCACTGCTTCCGTTTTACTGGCAGCGTTGATCTCACACTGCAATTTTGCGGCCAGCGCTTCCACTTCTTTGTCGCGAATATAGAGAGGCACTTTTGAATATCTCCTGCTGAACCTTCAACTATTCCATTTTATTGGACATTCAAACAGACGATCCCTTAGGTTCCTCTCGCCGCTCTTGTCAGCAGTCGCTGATAAAACAGGCCGATGCCGATCAGCACTGCGCCGAGGCCGATGAAGGACAGCGCCCTCAGAACGCCTTCCAGTTCCGACATGTCGAAGAGAAACACCTTCAAGACAGCGACCGAGATCAGCGCGGCCGACGCAACGCGCAGCACCTGCGACTTCAGCCAAACGCCGGCGGTTAGCAGCGCCACGCCGATGATCAGCCACAGCGCGGAATAGGTGTAGGTCTCGAGCTGGCCGAGGCCGCTCCACAGGCCGATGAACTCGCCCTTGAACAGCCGCCGCACCGACAGCGTCGCATAGACGAAGGCGAGCAGCGCCGCCACCAGCGCCAGCATCGCGGCATACCATTTCGGCCGCTTGTCACGGGCGTAGAGCGCGAGCCCGCCGGCAGCGAGGGCTGACAAGAGATAGGCGAGGAACAGCAGGTTGAACACCGGGATCCGGCCGGTTGATTCGTCGGTAAACAGCGGGTTCAGCGCCACAAAATGCTGGATGACGATGAAGGCGACCGAGACGACGCCCGCGGCAAGCGAACCATAGCGCAGCATCAAGCTTGGCGAGCGCATGTCGACGGCGACCAGGATGGCGCCGGCGCCGATGGCGATCAGCGTGTAGATCGCCTGCTCGGCGAGCGTCGCAGCACCCATGTCGATGACGCCGCCATGCATGGCATGGCGCACCAATATGGCAACCGTGAGCACTGCAAACAGCGCTGCGCCCGCTTCCATGGCGAGGCGTGGCCGGCCATTTGTGGTGCGGGCGAGTTGCCAGGCGGCGAAGCCGAAGGCAAGCGCCGGCACGCCGTAGCCCGGCAGCAGCCAGTTGAACACCGGCGTCCTCGACAGGAATTCAGCGCCGACGATTGTCGGATCGAAGGCGATGCGACCGAGCACCGCGATGACCGCAGCGACCGAAATCCAGCCGAGCACCGGGTAGGCGCGCCAGCGGGTGGCCAGCGCCGGCACGATGGCCGCGGCACCCAGAAGCATGGTCGTCCAGCCGGACCCAAAGGCCATGTAGAGCATCAGCAAGGCAGCGACTGCTGCCCCGCCAAGCGCGAACGAGACGGCCGCACCGCCCCGCAGCGGCGGCTGTTCACCGCGCGCAATCCACTCGCCGCCGGTGGCGAAGACCACCACCAAAAGGGCTGCAACCGCCGCGTAGACAAGATCGCGGTCGAGATTGCCGAAGGTGAACCAGAGCGCCAACAGAATGACCAGCGGCGCGACAACGCCCCATGCCGCCCATGAGGCGGCGCGGATGTGAGCCGATGCAGCAAATTTGCGCGCTGCCCAGAAGCCGGCTGCGATGAGCACAAGTCCGAGAACGATGCCGATCCTGAGTATCAGCGTATCGGCAACTGCCGCCGGCAGGCCATCGACGCCGAGAGCGCCACCCGAAAAGTCTGAAACGACAGAGGTTGGCGGAATGATGCCGAGGTAGACCAGAACCGTCGCCAGCCCTGCGGCGTGCAGAAGCGCCAGCGCCAGCGGTCGGTAGAGCGCTACCGCGACCAAGGCTGCGATAAGGGCTGCACCCGGCAGAGCATCGCCGGCAGCGTATGCGGGGTCGACGAACAGCGCCATCGCCGAAAGGCCGACGAAGAAGCCAGGCGCGACCGATGGCCAGTCGAAGCCCCTGGCGGGTTCTGCTTCGCCACCGCGACGGCCGAGCCAGACGAGGGCGAGCACCGCCAGGGTCACCGCATTGATAAAGAGGACGACAGGCAGGTTGGTGCCCGGCGCATCGGTCATGTAAAGAATGGTCCAGAGGCCGGTGCCGACGAACGCTGCCGCCATCAGCAATTTCCAGTCGCGCAGGCGGGCGATCACGCCGGTAGCGGCGAGCACAATCGCCAAATAGCCGAACAGCGCCCAAGGATTCGGCGCCTGCGAGGCGACCAGCATGGGCGTCACCACCGCGCCGAGCAGGCCGACACCGGCCAGCGCCTTGCCATGGACGAGGGCTGCTGCGATCGTCGCCACACCGATGGCGCCGAGCAGCGTGAAGGCGAGCGCCGGCCCGATGAAGCCGTAGACGCCATGCGCGGCATAAACCGTGCCGAACAGGATGAAAGCACCGGCCGCCGTCAGGATCGCCGGAATATAGGCGCCGGCGACTCCCTGCACCGGCACCTTGAAGCCGGTACGGCGGATGAACTCGCCGACGGCGACCAGCACCAGCCCGAGCATTGCTGCCATGCTCAGCCGCACGCCGGGACCGAAAATGCCGGCCTCGATGGTGTAGCGGATCAGAAACAGCCCGCCCAGCGCCAGCGCGATGCCGCCGACCCAGACCGCCCAGCGGGTGCCGAGCGCCGTTTCAATATCGGGTTTTTGGGCCGGTTTCGCCGTCGCGGCCACCGGTTGCGCAGGTGCAGGCCCAGCCGGCGCCGCTTCACCCGCAGCCCACGGTCCGGATGCAGCCTCCGTGGCTTCAACCTGCGTGGGCGGCTTTTCCTCAGCAGCAGCTTCGCCCGCCGGTGGCGGGGCAATGTCGGTGACGGCCGCAATTGCCGCGTCTGCCGGCATGCTGTCGTTTGCGGCCTGTTCTACCGGCTTGGCCTGCGGCGGGGCCACATGGACGCCCGAAAGCACGAGGCTGCGCAGCGCACCAAGTTCGCGCTCGATCAGGCCGATGCGGCTCTGCTGGCGCGAGATAATGACGAACAGCGCGATGATCGCGACGAGGCCGATCAGGCTTTCGAACATGGCGGTTCCCCCAAACCAAGCCAGTAGTGACCGACAAATACGGCGGCCAGACGGCCAGCCGAGTCAGCGCCGCCAGACTGGCGAGCGGAAAGATCGAGCACGTTTCGGTGCCGAAAGCCAGCGGCGGCGCCTTGTATTTGCTGTCGATAATGCGCTGGAGCAATTCCAGGCCGGTATATTCAGCCGATGTCGGCGTGTGGAATGGTGCCGAGGCCGGGCGGCGAAACCCGGCCTGGATAGAGTTCCACGTCGCTCATGTAATGATTTCTCCGGCGGCGGTCTCGGCGCCAATCTCCTTGCCCGCCGCGTGGTGCTTGCGAAGGGCGGCGAGGAAGCCGGTGCGGGCGCCGGGCGCCTCGATACCGCGCGGCTCGTAGACATGGCGGGTAAAAAAGAAGCTGGTCAGCCGGAAGGCGTCCTCGATCGCCGCCGGATCGGCGCGCAGCCCGGAGCCGCGCTGCAGGAATGCGGGGAGCACCAGCATCTTGTCGCGCCATGGCGCGCCGGCCTGGCGCGACACGGCGCGCCCGGACTTCGGCGAGACATAGGCAAGGTCCTGCCTGGCGCCGGTCGCGGCACACTGGCTGAGATCGAGGCCAAAGCCGAGTTCGTCGAGAATCAGCAATTCGAAGCGCGCCACCAGCTCGCCGGCGGCGTCCGCATCGTCGAGATGGGCGATCATCACGGCCAGCGTCTCGTAGAGGCCGTCATGCGCGTCGCGCTCGGGCAGCAGGCGCAGATGCGCCGCCATGGTCTGCAGCCCATAGATGGCGACGGCGCTGTCCATCAGCCGGGCGGCGTTCATCTCGATCGCCTCGGCCTGGAAGATGCCAAGATGTTCGTCGAGCCGCGCCCGCCACAACAGGTCGACGCGGTTGCCGGGCTGCAGAACCGGCTGCTGCTTGCGCGAGCGGCCGCCGCGCACAAGGCCGAGGTGGCGGCCATGCGCACGCGTCATGACCTCAAGAATGGCGCTGGTTTCGCCATGCTTGCGGGTGCCGAGAATAATTCCCTCGTCGCGCCATTCCATGAACGCAGCTTGTCACCGCTTCGGTGGCGAAATCAAGTTTTTCAGGCGCTGTGTCGGTGCCCTCCGCGGCGGTCCGCGCGGAGGTGATCGGCAAGCACTTCATCGCGTCGCGACTTTTCAACCTCGACTGGATTGATGTCTATATGGCCGGCGACCGTAATCAGCGCTTTCCATAGCGTCCAGCCACGGCCTCGCGCCCAGGTTGCCTCATCGGCCTGAAGGCCGCCGCGAAACACCTCTCGGCTTTTCCCTTCCAAGAGCGTCCACGCAATTGCCAAGTCGCACGAAGGATCGCCCACGCCCGAAGTTCCGAAGTCGATCACCGCGCTCAAAGCACCTTGCCTGACCAACAGGTTGCCCCAACTGACGTCGCCGTGGAACCAGACGGGCGCGCCGTGCCATGTCGCGGCAAGCGCTACTTCCCACACCGCGCTCGCGGCGCCTGTGTCGATCTTGCCGTCGAGGTCTGCAATTGCTTGCCGGGTTTCACCATCATAGACGCTCAGTGGTCCGCCGCGAAAAAAATTGTGCTGCCCTGGCGCCGGTCCACGGGCGGGATCGATCCGTTGCAGGGCGACCAGGAACTGGGCCAGGCCGGCTGCGAATTGCGGCAGGCTGGCAATACGCTCCAGCGTCGCCGTCTCGCCTTCGATCCAGCGATAGACGGACCAATGCCAGGGATAGTCATCGACCGGGGCTCCCATCGCCAGCGGGACAGGGACAGGCAGCGGCAGCAGAGGCGCAAGCCTTGGCAGCCAGCGATGTTCCTTTTCGACCTGCGAGGCATAGGCCGCCGCACTCGGCAGCCTCACCAACATATGGTCTCCGAGATGAAAGGTCCTGTTGTCGCATCCGCCTGATGCAACCGGCCGGACTGCAAGATCCTTCCATCGAGGAAATTGCGTGGCGACCAACCGGCTCACGAGGGCTGTGTCGATAGTGACTTCTGGTTCGAGCATGATCTTTTCCGAAAACCGGCTCCCATTTTCGGGAACATGCTCTAATGCGGAAACTCCAGCCCCATCTCGCGATAGCGCTCGGGGTCGTCGCCCCAGTTCTCGCGCACCTTGACGAACAGGAAAAGATGCACCTTCTGTTCGAGGATACCGGATATCTCCATGCGCGCCGCCTGGCCGATGGCACGGATCGTCTCGCCCTTGTGGCCGAGCACGATCTTCTTCTGGCTGTCACGCTCGACATAGATGGTCTGGTCGATGCGCACCGAGCCGTCCTTCTTCTCTTCCCATTTCTCGGTCTCGATATGGGAGGAATAGGGCAGTTCCTGATGCAGCCTGAGATAGAGCTTTTCGCGAGTGATCTCGGCCGCCAGCTGACGCATCGGCAGGTCGGAGATCTGGTCTTCCGGGTAATACCAGGGGCCGGCAGGCAGGGTTTCCGAGAGATAGTCGAGCAGGTCCTTGCAGCCCGACCCGGTCAGCGCCGAGACCATGAAGGTGCGCTTGAAGGGCACTCTTTCATTCGCTGCCGCGGACAGGGCCAGCAGCGCCTCGGGCTTGACCCGGTCGACCTTGTTGAGGATCAGCACCATCGGCTGGCGGACATCCTTCAGCCGTTCGAGGATCGCGTCGGCGTCGCCCCTGATGCCGCGCTCGGCGTCGATCAGCAGCAGCACGATGTCGGCGTCCTTGGCGCCACCCCAGGCGGTCGTCACCATCGCCGTGTCCAACCGCCGTTTCGGCTTGAAGATGCCCGGCGTGTCGACGAAGACGATCTGTGCGTTGTTGTGGATGGCGATGCCGCGCACGATGGCGCGCGTCGTCTGCACCTTGTGGGTGACGATCGACACCTTGGCGCCGACCAGTTGGTTGACCAGCGTCGATTTCCCCGCATTGGGCGCGCCGATCAGCGCGACGAAGCCGGAATGCGTGGTGGCGGCTTCTGTTGCCGGCGGGACGTCTTCGGTGGCGGTCATGCCGCGCTCCCCTTATTCAGCCAGACGCCTTCGCGCAACAGCAGTGCAGTCGCGGCGGTTTGCTCGGCCTCGCGCTTGGAGCGCCCGCTGCCGGTCGCCGGCGGATAGGCGCCGACCTTGACGCTGACAGTGAACAGCGGATCGTGGTCCGGTCCCTCGCGGCTGTCAATTATGTAGACCGGCACGGCGCCTGCCGCCTGATGCGCCCATTCCTGCAGTTCGGTCTTGGCATCGCGGCGGGCGGCACCGATGGCCTGCGAGCGCGGCCGCCAGTATTTGTGGATGAAGGCGCGGGCCGCCTCCAGCCCGCCGTCGAGATAGAGCACGGCGATCAGCGATTCCAGCGCATCAGCCCGCAGATTGACGCGTTTGCGCCCGTCCAGGCCGCGTACGTCCGAGCCGGCACGGATCAGCTCCGGCAGGCCGATCTCCTCGGCGATCTCCGCCAGCACCTCGGCATTGACCAGCGCGTTGAGCCGGAGCGACAGCTCACCTTCGGCAGCATCAGGATACGCCGCGAGCAGCATGTCGGCGACGACCAGGCCGAGGACGCGGTCGCCCAGGAATTCGAAACGCTCATAGTCGATGCCGGCATGGCTGCTGCGGGCACTGGCATGGGTCAGCGCGCGCTGCAAGCGCTGTCGATCGGCAAAGGCGTGGCCGGTGCGCTGCATGAGCGCTTCGGCGAGCGCGTCGACGGTCAGCCGTTTTGTCGCCACCATGACCTATTTGACGAAATGGAGCAGGCGCGACGCGCGCATCTGCGACGGCCATTTCCAGATTTCGAGCGGGCTGGCGCTGCCACCGATCGAGAAGAAGATGAGGTTGGCGCGACCGACCAGGTTCTCGTCGGGCACGAAACCGACGGTGAAGCGGCTGTCCGAGGAATTGTCTCTGTTGTCGCCCATCATGAAGTAGTGGCCGGGCGGCACGTCGACTTCCTGGGTGTTGTCACCGATCGAGTTGGGTATCAGGTCGAGCGTGTCATAGCTGACGCCATTCGGCAACGTCTCGCGATAGACGTCGACCGGCCCGCTCTCCTCGGTGATGTCGCGATTGTCGATCTGCCCGACCTTCTGGCGCTGCACGCCGGCGCCATTGATGAAGAGCTGGCCATCCTTGACCTGAATCTTGTCGCCCGGCAGGCCGACGACGCGCTTGATGTAGTCGACGGAGGGGTCCGGCGGGAACTTGAACACCGCCACGTCGCCGCGCTTCGGCTCGGCGCCCCAGATGCGGCCCGAAAACAGATCCGGCCCGAACGGCAGCGAATAGCGCGAGAAGCCATAGGACCATTTGGTGACGAAGAGATAGTCGCCTTCGAGCAAGGTCGGTCGCATCGACCCGGACGGTATAGAAAATGGCTGGAAAAGAAGCGTGCGGATGACCAGAGCGAGCAACAGCGCCTGGACGATGACGCTGACGGTTTCGCCAAGCCCGCCGGATTTCTTCTGGGATTTTTCAGCCACGCTCATGTCGTCCTCGATTATGCGTTGGTTGGTATAGAGTCTCGGCGCGCGCTGGGCAACGTCATGCCGGTGGTCAGATGCGATCAATATGGCGCTTATTCGACGGGCACCGCCTCGATTATCACAAAGGCTTGAGCAAGCGGAAAATCATCGGTGATGGTGAGGTGGATCGCGGCCCTGTGCCCTTCAGGCAGGATCTTGTCCAGTTGCGCCGCCGCCCCGCCAGTCAACGCCATGGTCGGCTTGCCGCTGGCCAGATTGACGACACCCATGTCGCGCCAGAACACCCCTTGCGCCATACCGGTGCCCAGCGCCTTGGCGCAGGCCTCCTTGGCTGCAAAACGCTTGGCATAAGAGGCAGTGCGAGCGCCGCGGTTTTCGGAGCGGGCCTGTTCGACCTCGGTGTAGATGCGCTGGATGAAGCGCTGGCCATGGCGCTGCAGCGATTTTTCGATGCGTCTGATATCGATCAGGTCACTGCCGATGCCAATGATCATTGGGCGGCAACTTCCCGTCCGGTTATTCCAGCTCTGTTCGTCAGGCGCATGGAGCGCGAGAAACAGCGGCGTGGCCACAGAGAGGTACGCACCCGGTCGAGAAGACCATCAGGCTTGCGGCGTCGAAAAAGCACTCTGTCCCTGTCCTGATCCACTACGCCGGCCCGGCCACCCGGTAGCCGCGTGACTTCACATCTTGCGCTGCAAGCACGCCGGAAGGCAATCAAGGCTTCGATATAGCGACACCCAGGCCCTAAGACAACGAATCGCTGCCGCGATGGTCTGCCACAGGAGGTAAGCAAATGCGACGGGTTCGCCTCGCCCCGAAGCAGCAAATTGCATGGATGCCAACTTGCGAGCAGCCAAGCTTCAGCCGCAATCCTACAGTGCACCGCCGGCGTTGCCGGTCTCGAAAACCCAGCCGTCGGGGTAATCTTGAGCAAAGCCAGCCTCGGAAATGAGCAGCGTAGCACGGTATGGCACTGTGGGAGCCTCGTAGGTGTACTCGGTCTCACTCACACGATGGTAGCTTTGCTGCAGAACAACCAAACTCGACGCGCCGGCAACCAGCCAGGCCACCGGAAAATCCGCCTTGTCGCCGACCTTCAGGTTCATTCTGCGAATTTGTTGCAGGTTCGTTGCCGGCGTAAAGCCGTAGTCCAGATCCACCATCGACTGAACCGCCGGCTGCGGCTGCCCATTAACAGTCCAGCCGGTATCATTGCGGATGCCGGTCTCGTTGCGGATGCAGGTCTCGTTGCGGATGCCGGTCTCATTGCGGATGATTGTGAGATCAACTGACTGGGAACCGATGAACCCGCGAACGCTGCCGGATTTGGTCGTCCAATCTTCGGCCAGTTGCACAGTGTAGTCCAAGCGTGCCGGGCCCGCATCCGACAGGTATACAGCGGCTCCATTCAAGTGCCAGCCGAGGTCTGTCTGCTTTAGCTGCACGACATCGTGCCCTGGTTCGTCCGTCCTGCGCCAGATAGCGAGTAGAGACATGCTCTCACCTCTCGATTCGTTGTTCATCACCATGATCAATTTTTCGGCCGAGGTCGGATACGAGTTGCTGAAGGCTGCTCCCCAATATGACCAGGCTCACTCCGAGCAAGGCGACATCCTTGATCAGAAAGGCACCTAACCCGTTGAGGAAAGGAAACCCTCCGGATCCCGTTTCCCAGATCGGCAGGGTGAGCATTGTCGAGGATGTCAGCGCAAAGATGACTGAACCGATGGCACCCCCCACGAGGCCAGTCCAGACGCTACGGACAGATGCTATCAGCAGAAGCGCTGTGACCATTTCGACCACGCCCAGGAAGTAGGAGGCTCCCGCAAATCCGAATGCGGGATAGAGCCATGCCAGCCAAGGCGTATTCTCGACGAATGGCCTAAGCGCCTCGATCTCGATTGCAGTAAATTTCAAAATGCCGATCAACAGCAGAGGAAGCACCACCCCCAAAAGGGTTACCGCGCGACCGACGGCAGCAAGGTGGTAGCCAGCTTGATTGATGCGCGCCACGAACGGAGCGTTGGCGGTTGCAGAGGTAAACATGGCCTTCTCCTTCGATTTGTATGCTCCAAGCATATAATAATTCGACCTTGATGTATATGCTCCGAGCATATATTTTTTGGCGATGACCGATTCCAGGATTGAAAATGTGATTGGCGCTCTAGCGCTCGCCTTTGCGGACACGTTGCAGCGGGACGCTCAGGCCAAAGCACCGGAGCCCGGCCCGGCGGCTTCCGCGATCACCCTCATTGGCCACGTACCGGGCCTGTCGATCGAGAGGCTGCGCCGCGCATTGTCACTGTCCCATTCGGGCACCGTCAGACTGGTCGATCGACTGGTCGCGGATGGATTGGCGGCTCGGTTCTCGGCGCCTGACGACCATCGCGCGGTAGCGCTAAGGCTCACTCCTCTGGGCGAGACGACCTGCAGTGCTATTCTTTCTGCTCGCCAGAAAGGGCTCGCGTCAGCGCTCGCTGTTCTAAGTCAGGAGGAGTTGCAGGAATTCGGTAATCTTGCCGCCAAGCTGTTGCGTGGGCTCGTCAGCACCGAGGACCATGCATACCGTATTTGCCGGCTCTGCAACTATACCGCTTGCCTCGACTGCCCTGTGGAAGCGGAACTGGCCTGAGCTGTGGCTTTGGCAAACTAAAGCGCGTCGCACCTGGACGATGGCTGCGGCAGGCGTGAACACAGTTGCCCGCAAGCCGACCTTGCCAATGCACTTCGTTCTCGCCGAAAATCCCGGTTACCTGTTGTACCAGCTGATCTCGACGAGATTGCCGTCCGGATCGCGGAAATAGACCGACATCATCGGGCCACGGGCTCCGATCCGCTCGACCGGCCCGACTTCGACCGCAACGCCGTTGGCAGCCAGGCTGGCGCATACCTCTGCGAGCGGGCGCGCGGCAACCAGGCAAAAATCCGCGGAGCCCGGCGTCGGCGCCTTGGCCTTCGGCTCGAAAGTGTGGCCTGCCTCATGCACATTGATCTTTTGCGTTCCAAACAGCAGCGCCGTCGGCCGGTCCGGCTCGTCGAGGCGATTGAAGCCGAGCACGCGCTGATAGAAGGCGCAGGTGTCCTCGACGGAGCTAACCGTCAGCACGAAATGATCGATACCGGCAATCAACGTAGCGCCTCAGTTAATGTTTGTTTTGGCAGGTCGTGTCCCCAAACCGCTGCGAACCCTCGATTCAAGCCCCGGTTCAAGCCCAAGGAGGGCATGCTTTTGGGCGACATACCTTATATGTTGCGGCTGCCCGGCTTGACAGGCGGTATGGCGGCAAGCTCGGGCGGCAGCCTGTCGGCCGGGTAGGCCGGAACCTCATATTCGGCGAGCGCGATCAGCGGCACGCCGACATCGGTCTTGCCGGCCGAGCGGTCTATGATGCAGGCAGCGGCAACCACCTCGGCGCCAAGCGCGCGCAGGCAGTCGATGGTCTCGCGGATCGACAGGCCGGTGGTGACGATGTCCTCGACGATGACGACGCGCGACCCGCTGGCGATCTCGAAGCGGCGGAGCCTGAACTCGCCCGCTTCCCGCTCGACCCAGATCGCCGGTGCGCCAAGATGGCGCGAGGTCTCGTAAGCCGGGATCAGCCCGCCGATCGCCGGGCCGACGACGTAATCGATCCTGCCGGACACGGCAGCGCGGATTTTTTGGGCCAGCGCCTTGCACAGGCGCTCGGTCTTGTCAGCATGCATGAAGACCCGCGCCTTCTGCAGGAAGACCGGGCTACGCAAGCCCGATGTCAGGATGAAATGCCCTTCGAGAACGGCACCGGCTTCACGGAAAACGCCCAGCACTTCGTCGGTGTTCATTGTTCGCTCCGTCCATGGTGAATAGTCAGTAGTCGGCAGTGAGAGCGCCCTTCTTTCACTATTCACTATTCACTATTCACTATTCACTATTCACTATTCACTATTCACTATTCACTATTCACTATTCACTATTCTCGCCATTCACCCATTCACCCGCCGTGCGTCGCTGACGCTCGAATTGTCCTTGAGCTGCGACAGCAGCCGGTTCAGGTGCTTCAGGTCCCAGACTTCGAGATCGATCAGCATTTCGGTGAAATCAGGCGCGGTGCGCACCATCGACAATGTATGGATGTTGGCGTCGTTGGATGCAACGACCTGCGCAATGTCGGCCAGCGAGCCCGGCGCGTTGATGGCGGTGACCGAGACTCGCGCCGGAAACCGCTCCTTGGTGCGCTCGTCAATGTCCCAGCGCACGTCGATCCAACGTTCTGGCTGGTCGTCGAAGGCCTGCAGCGCCGGCGACTGGATCGGATAGATGGTGATGCCGGTCCCCGGCTGCACGATGCCGACGATGCGGTCGCCGGGCACGGCACCTTCCGGCGCGAAGCGCACCGGCAGGTCGCCGCGCACGCCGCGGATCGGCACGGCGCCGTCCCTTGGCTGGTCCTTGTCCTTGCGTGCGGCGCGGCCCGGAATCTGGAAAAGCATGCCGGCGGCGTTGCGGATCTTCGACCAGCCCTCCTCGCGCTGCTTGGGCGCCGCCAGCGTGATGCGCTCGTCCTTGTAGTCGGGAAACACCGCCTTGATGACATCGGTAGAGGCAAGTTCGCCGCGACCGACAGAGGCCAGCACATCCTCGATGTCCTTGCGTGCCAGCCGATGCAGCACCGATTTCAAGCTTTCCTTGGTAAAAATTTTGCCTGACCGTTCGAAAGCACGTTCCAGTATGCGGATGCCGAGACCCGAATACTGCTTGCGGATGGCGTTCTTGGTGGCGCGGCGGATCGCCGAGCGCGCCTTGCCGGTGACGACGACCGATTCCCATGCCGCCGGCGGCACCTGCGCCTTGGAGCGGATGATCTCGACCTCGTCGCCATTCTTCAGTTCGGTCATCAGCGGCATGATGCGGCCGTTGACCTTGGCGCCGACGCAGGTGTCACCGACATCGGTGTGCACGGCGTAGGCGAAATCGATCGGCGTCGCGCCGCGCGGCAGCGCGATCAGCATGCCCTTGGGCGTGAAGCAGAAAACCTGGTCCTGGAACAACTCGAGCTTGGTGTTTTCGAGGAAGTCCTCGGGATTGTCGCCTTCGGCAAGCTGCTCGATGGTGCGCCGCAGCCAGGCATAGGCGTTGGTCTCCTTCGAGATCGCATGGGCAGTGCCGTTCACCTTGCCGCCGCTGTCCTTGTAGATCGAATGCGCGGCAACGCCATATTCGGCGATCTTGTTCATCTGATAGGTGCGGATCTGCAGCTCGACGCGCTGCCGCGACGGTCCGACGATGGTGGTGTGGATCGAACGGTAGTCGTTCTGCTTCGGCGTCGAGATGTAGTCCTTGAAGCGGCCGGGCACCATCGACCACGTGGTGTGGATGGCGCCGAGCGCCCGGTAGCAGTCCTCGACGGTATCGACGACGACGCGAAAGCCGAAAATGTCGGACAGCTGCTCGAAGGACAGCGCCTTGGCCTCCATCTTGCGGAACACCGACCACGGCTTCTTCTGGCGGCTCTTGACCTCGGCCTTGATCGCATATTTGTCGAACAGCGTGGACAGCGCCTTCTCGATCTCGGACAGCACATCCTTGTTGCGCTCGAAGATTTCGGCGAGCCGCGCGGTGACGGCGCGGTAGGCTTCGGGATTGATGAAGCGAAAGGCGATCTCCTCGAGCTCCTCGCGCATGCCTTGCATGCCCATGCGCCCGGCCAGCGGCGCATAGATATCCATCGTTTCCTCGGCGATGCGCAGGCGCTTGGCTTCGGGGACATGGTCGAGGGTGCGCATGTTATGCAAGCGGTCGGCAAGCTTGACCAGAAGCACGCGAACGTCTTCTGATATCGCCAGCAACAGCTTGCGCAGGTTTTCCGCCTGCTCGGCCTTCTTGGAGACGAGGTCGAGTTTCTTCAGCTTGGTCAGGCCTTCGACCAGTTTGCCCATTTCCGGACCGAACAGCTCGTCGATCTCGGCCCTGGTCGCCGTGGTGTCCTCGATGGTGTCGTGCAGCAAGGCAACCGCGATGGTCGCCTCATCCATGTGCATTTCGGTGAGGATGGCGGCGACTTCGAGTGGATGCGAGAAATAGGGATCGCCGGAGGCGCGCTTCTGGTGACCATGCTTCTGCATGGCGTAGACATAGGCCTTGTTGAGCAGCGCCTCGTTGACGTCAGGCTTGTAGCGCTGGACGCGCTCGACAAGCTCATACTGACGCATCATGGGCGGGATCTCGCAGTGCTGAAATGAATCATGCGCCGCACTGGCGTACGGCGCATGTCATAGATAACCACGAAACCGCCGGCGCGAAAGTGTCGGCGGCCGGTGGGAAGATCAATAATCGTCGCTTTTTTCCGGCGGCACCAGACCTTCGATGCCGGCCAGGAGGTCTTCCTCGGTCATACGGTCGAAGGTGATGTTGTCCTCGGTGTCGTCGGCGTCAGTTGCCGCAGCGGCGGTACCGGTCTGGTCGGCGATCGCCTCGCCGTCGGCTTCCGGCTCATCGACCTCGACATGCTTCTGCAGCGAGTGGATCAGGTCTTCCTTGAGGTCGTCGGGCGACAATGTCTCCTCCGCGATCTCGCGCAGCGCGATGACCGGATTCTTGTCGTTGTCACGAGGAACGGTGATCTGCGCGCCCTGGCTGATCTGACGGGCGCGGTGGCCGGCCAGAAGCACGAGTTCGAAGCGGTTGTTGACCTTGTCGATGCAATCTTCAACGGTTACGCGGGCCATGAGCTGCCCCTTTCATGCCTGGATTTGATGGAAAACAGGCGCGGTCCATAACCCGAACGCCGCCAAAATACAAGCTTTTTGGCAGTGCCGGACAATGCCGGGCCTGGGGCCTGGGCCCGGGGTCTGGCCAAGGCCAGTCTGGGCGCGCGCCGCCTGCGACATGCGGCACCGATCACAATTGCTTGCTATGCAGCATCATACCCTTGGATTGCCGTAAAACCGGCGTTATCTCGAATGACGAAGGTCAGCCGGTTATTTCAAGCTGACCGATAGTCACGCGCATTTAGACGACCGCATATTTTCGAAAAGGAATATTTCCATGTTCGACCCTCGTGAAAAAATCGCCCTTTTCATCGACGGTGCCAATCTTTACGCCACGTCGCGCGCGCTCGGCTTCGACATCGACTACCGCAGGCTTTTGTCGAACTTCCAGAAGCGCGGCTACCTGCTGCGTGCCTACTACTACACCGCGCTGGTCGAGGACCAGGAATATTCCTCGATCCGGCCGCTGATCGATTGGCTCGACTATAACGGCTTCAAGGTGGTGACCAAGCCGGCCAAGGAGTTCACCGACTCGACCGGCCGCCGCAAGATCAAGGGCAATATGGACATCGAGCTGACCGTCGATGCGCTGGAACTCGCCGATGTCGTCGACCACTATGTCATCTTTTCCGGCGACGGCGATTTCCGCACGCTGGTCGAGGCGCTGCAGCGGCGCGGGCGCAAGGTCTCGATCGTCTCGACCATGGCTTCGCAGCCGCCGATGATTTCCGACGATCTGCGCCGCCAGGCCGATCATTTCATCGACCTGATTACCTTGAAGAGCGATGTCGGCCGCGATCCGTCAGAGCGGCCGGTGCGCCGGCCCGAACCGGCCGAAGTCGACGAGGACGAGTATTGACGGCGGCGGTCTTGACCGCTCCCCTGGTCGCGTCCTCCGAGCCCGACCGCGATTGCCCGCTCTGCCCGCGGCTGCATGATTTTATCGCGCAATGGCGGCAGCGCGAGCCGTCCTGGTTCAATGCACCAGTGCCGACCTTTCTGCCACCCGAGGGCGAGGATGCGGTGCGGCTGCTGATCGTCGGACTGGCGCCGGGCCTGCGCGGCGCAAACCGCACCGGACGCCCCTTCACCGGCGATTTTGCCGGCGACCTGCTCTACAACACGCTGATCGCACACGGCTTTGCCCGTGGCCAATTCAAGGCGCGGCCCGATGACGGGCTGGAGCTTGTCGGCACGGCGATTACCAATGCGGTGCGCTGCGTGCCGCCGGACAACAAGCCGGCCGGCGCCGAGATTGCCACCTGCCGGACGTTCCTGGTGCCGACGATCGCGCGGTTCAAAAACCTGCGCGCCGTGCTGGCGCTGGGCTCGATCGCGCACCAATCGACCGTGCGGGCGCTCGGCCAGCGTGTCGCCGCTTACCCGTTCAAGCATGGCGGGCAGCAGCAAACCAATGGCGTGACGCTGTTTTCCAGCTATCATTGCTCGCGCTACAACACCAACACCGGCGTGCTGACGGAAGCAATGTTCGTCAACGTCTTCAGGGAGATAGCGGCGTTTCTGGAGAGATAGATTCGGGCGGTGGCGCAAACAGCTCGGCCAATTTCTCCGGCCCGCCCTGAAGCACATTCAGATCGACGTCGCCGGTGATGCCGTCGACGCGACCGCTGTCGTGGTACTGCCAATAGATCCAGTCGTCATGATCTGGCTGCAGCGCCAGCGAACGAACCCAGCGCCGGCGGCCGACAATCTGGCCGGCATAGGCCCGTGCCGCGTCGTCGGTCACATAGAGGATCGCCGTCTTGCCGAAGGCTGCCTCGACAGGGCCGAGGAAAGCCGAGAGTTCAACGCTCAATTCTTCGGGCGATGGCCGCCGCGGGCAATTGCCGACGAATTCGATATCCACCACCGGCGGCAGCAGCGTCTGATCGCGCGGCACGACGGAGATGAAATTCTTCGCCTGATCGGCGCCAGGCCTGCAGAAGGTGAAGAAATGATAGGCGCCGACCGCCAGACCAGCCGCACGCGCCTCGCGCAGATTGGCGGCGAAGGCATCGTCGACATGGTCGCCGCCTTCAGTTGCCTTGATGATGGCGAAGGCGACATCGTCGGCGGCAACACGCCGCCAGTCGATCTGTCGCTGATGATGCGAAACGTCGATGCCCCTGACCGGATATTTGCCGCGGTCCGGAGAAAACGGTCGGGAGTAAAAATAGCCGGCGGCCGTGACAAGGCACGCCAGGATCAGGCTGGCCGCACCCCAAAAGACAATCCGGTTCCTCATCCGGTTCTTCAAAAGAGTGGCTCCGGGCCTACCCACGCTCCTTCAGCAGCCGGCCCTTTTCGCGCGACCAGTCGCGCTGCTTTTCGGTCTCGCGCTTGTCGTGCAGTTTCTTGCCACGGCCGACGGCGAGCACAAGCTTCGCCCGGCCCTTTTCATTGAAATAGATTTTTAGCGGCACCAGGGTCATGCCTTCGCGATCGACACTCTGCGACAGCTTGGCCATCTCGCGCTTGTTGAGCAGGAGTTTGCGGCGCCGGCGCGGCTCATGGTTGAAGCGGTTGGCCTGCAGATATTCCGGCAGATAGGAGTTGATCAGCCAGATCTCGCCGCCCTCGACCGAGGCGTAGCTGTCCTGGATGTTGGCCTGGCCCTGGCGTAGCGACTTCACCTCGGTGCCGGTCAGCACCAAGCCGGCCTCGATCGTGTCGAGCACCTCGTAGGAAAACCGCGCCTTGCGGTTTTCCGCAACGGTCTTGTTGTTGGGATCGGCTTTTCTGACCTGGTTCATGACGTCTATAGTCCGTTTCGAAACTCGCTCCTGCGAGTCAGATGATGGTGCCACTAGAGCGCCGCGCGTTTTTTAAACGCGCAAAGGACGCTCTAGAAGTCTGAGTTTGCGCATGGTCCTTTCCGAAAGCGAACGCTTTCGGGGCCATGCGCGAACCGGAGCGGAGCGTACATATAGTACGTGAGCACCGGAAGCGCAGGTGACGCCTTCAGTTGGCCGCAGGAGTAGAGTTTCCAAACGGGCTCGCTAGTTAATCAAGCCGGCGTGCTTCATGGCCGCATCGATCTTCTCGGCGGTCGACTGCTCGACGGTGACCAGCGGCGAACGCAACACATTCTCGACCTTGCCGAGCTTCGACAGCGCATATTTTGCGCCGGACACGCCGGGTTCCAGGAAAATCGCCTTGTGCAGCGGCAGCAGGCGGTCCTGCAAGTCCAGCGCCTTGGCGTTGTCGCCGGAAAGCGTCGCCTCCTGGAATTCGGCGCACAGCCGCGGCGCGACATTCGCCGTCACCGAGATGCAGCCGACGCCGCCATGGGCGTTGAAACCGAGTGCCGAGGCGTCCTCGCCGGAAAGCTGGATGAAATCTTTGCCACAGGTGGCACGCTGCTCGGAAACCCGCTCGACCTTGCCGGTGGCGTCCTTGACGCCGACGATGTTCTTGAAGTCATGCACCAGCTGGCCCATCGTCTCGGGCATCATGTCGATCACCGAGCGCGGCGGAATGTTGTAGATGATGATCGGCAGGCTGGTCGCTTTGGCGACGGCAGCGAAATGCGCATAGAGGCCGCGCTGCGTCGGCCGGTTGTAGTAGGGCGTGACGACGAGTGCCGCGTCGGCGCCCGCCTTCTCGGCATATTGCACCAGGCCAACCGCCTCCTCGGTGTTGTTGGAGCCGGCGCCGGCGACGACCGGAACGCGGCCCTTTGCCACCTCGACGCACACTTTGACGACGTGGCGGTGCTCGTCATGCGACAGCGTCGGCGACTCGCCGGTGGTGCCGACCGGAACCACGCCGGTCGTGCCTTCAGCGATCTGCCAGGCGATGAAGGCGCGAAACGCTTTCTCGTCGAAACGGCCGCTCTTTTCGAACGGTGTTACGAGCGCGGTTAGCGAGCCTCTCAGCATGTCGTCCAACTCCTTGGGACTGGCGCACGAGCCCGAAAATCGGAGCCGATTCCACGGAAAGATCATGCGCCAAATTTAAAGTGCCACAGCGTCCTTTGCGCATCCGAGATGACGCGCGGTGCTGCAGGTGTTTTGTCGTGCGCGCCTTCTAGCCGAAAGCGAAGCGGCGCACCATAGTCTCGACATTGTTGCGCGGCAAGCATGACAAGAATGCCAGCAAGCGCAATTTGAACGACTTCGATAGCCCCGTTTACAGGCTCTTCACCACAGCCAACTAGGCTTCAGTTGATCTGTGCCTGTTGGTGATTGTGCAAGACAGGAAATGATGAAGACGATGCCGACCCGGCAGCCTCATTTTTTCGCGCTGCTTGGCGCAATTCTCCTGTTGACGCCGACCCTTGTGGCCGCCGGCAAGGTCGATGCACAGGTCACGTCGACCATTCCGAAGCCAAACCTGCTGGATACCGGCCTGCAGGGTCCGGAATCCCCTCCCGCCAGCGTCGCCAGGTTGAAGAGCGGCCTCGATGCGCTGGCGGCAAACGACATTGCCGGTGCGCGCCAGGTGCGCGACGCCCTGCCGGTCGATTCGCTCGACCAGCACATCCTTGCCTGGGCCATCGCGTTCTATGGCGGCGACAAGGTGCCAAGCGGCGACATCGCCGATGCTGCGAAAATGCTGCCGAACTGGCCGGGCATGATCGCCTTGCGCAAGAACAGCGAGCGCGCGCTCTACCGCGAGAACCCCGCGCCTGAGATCGTGGTGCAGGCTTTCGGCGGCAGCCAGCCGCAAACAGCCGAGGGCGTGGTGATTCTCGCCCGCTCCTATGTCTCGCAGGGCAACGTCGAGGCGGCGCGCTCGGTGCTGTCGCCTTTCTGGCGCACCGAAAAACTGCAAGCCAGGGACGAGGCGGCGATCATCCAGGAATTCCGCACGCTGATTCCCGCATCAGACCACCGTTTCCGCATGGAGCGCATGTTTTATACCGACCGGGTCAGTTCGGCGCTGCGCGTCGCCGGCCTTGCGGGCGCCCGGCAACTGGCCGACGCCTGGGCCGCGGCGGACAAGGGCGACAAGAATGGGGGCGACAAGAACGCGGCCAGGCTGCTGATGGCGGTGCCCGCCGCGCAGCGTTCGGCCGGCTATCTCTTCGCCCAAGCCCAATATCTGCGCAAGCAGCAGAAGTTTTCCGACGCCGCCGCAATGGTGATGAAGGCGCCGAGCGACCGCAGCGCTCTGATCGACCCGGATGCCTGGTGGGCCGAGCGCCGGGTGCTTTCGCGCGAACTGGTCGACCAGGGCGACATGAAGACCGCCTACAGGATAGTCGCCGCACACGCCGGCGAAACTGCTGCCAACGCGGCCGATGCGGAGTTTCATGCCGGCTGGTACGCGCTGCGCGGCCTCAACGATCCCACCACCGCTGCCAAGCATTTTGAGCGGATCGCCGGTCTCGCCCAGGGGCCGATATCGCTGTCGCGCGCCTACTATTGGCTCGGCCGTACGGCCGAAGCCGGCGGCCCCGGCAGCGCCAGGGATTATTTTAGCCGTGCCGCCGCCTACGGCACGACGTTCTACGGCCAGCTCGCCGGTGAGCGCGTCGGCCGGCAGATCCTCAACATCGCCCATCCGCAGCCGAGCGCCAGCGATCACCGGAATTTTTCCAGCCGCGAGGCGGTCTGCGCCATCAGGCGACTGCAGCAGGCGGGCTATCAGCGCTACGCCGACACGCTTTACCGCGACCTCGCCGGACAGTTGAGCAGTCCCGGAGAGCTGGCGCTGCTGGCCGCGATGGCGGAAAAGCAGGGCAATCACTTCCTGGCGCTGAAGGTCGGCAAGATCGCCGGCGCGCGCGGCATCGATGTCGGGGCGCTGTCGCATCCGCTCGGCGCCATTCCCGAGACCGCCAACATTTCCGGCTCCGGCAAGGCGCTGGCCTATGCGATCGCCCGCCAGGAAAGCGAGTTCAACATCGGCGCCGTCTCCAGCGCCGGCGCACGTGGCCTGCTGCAGCTGATGCCGGCGACCGCCAGGCAATTGGCTGACAAGGCCGGAATGACCTTCTCGCAGGCGCGGCTGACCACCGACGCCGGCTACAACGCGACCTTGGGCGCCGCCTTCCTCGGCGAGCAGCTCGGCCGCTTCGACGGCTCCTATGTGCTGACCTTCGCCGGCTACAATGCCGGCCCCGGCCGCGCCGCCCAGTGGGTGGCCAGATACGGCGACCCGCGCGGCAAGGACATCGACGCCGTCGTCGACTGGATCGAGCGGATTCCCTATACCGAAACAAGAAGTTACGTCCAGCGCGTGATGGAGAATTACGAAGTCTACAAGATGCGTATTTCCGGCAAGTACGACATTGTCGGGGACCTGGTGAATGGGCGGAGTTGATCCGTTCGGGCGAAGGCTGGCTTGGCGAAGCACCCCCCTCTGCCCTGCCGGGCATCTCCCCCTCAAGGGGGGAGATTGGCAGTTACACTGGCGGCGCCTTCCTTATCAGCGTTGGCGATTGGCGAAAGCAAAGGGACAGCCAATCTCCCCCTTGAGGGCATATGCGCTAAGATAGTTTTGGCATGGACTGAAATTTGCGCTTTCGTGGTGGCTCACGCCATCGATGTCGCAAG